>NZ_JANSHU010000020.1:0-43219 GCF_047461755.1 Synechococcus sp. R65.1
CCCCCATAGCTAGTCCGATCCCCACCAGCAAGAGAAGCCGCAGGCGCCTTTGCCCCCATCCCCAACCCGCTAGAGACCCCAAAAGCCAGGGCACGGTTACCGCCGTCACTGCCATCCAGCGCCAGGAAAATTGAATGCGTTGCAGGGGCAGAAACCACTCGTAGAGCCAAGCCAGCAGATCCGTCGTCATCAGCAGCGCCACCAGGCTAGCCCCAAAGCTGTAGAGCAAGGTAGCTCTGGCAAGGGAGCCAGCCGCATCAAAACTCCCCCCCGGCCGGCGGACCAGCCATTCTAGAAAAGCTAAGATCCCAACGCCCACCACAACCGCTGCCATCCAGACCCAGTACCCGACCAGGTTGCTCTCAAACCAGTGCTCTGTCCAGCGCGGCTGAAGCTGAGTTAGCCCGCTCAGCATTAAGCGATGCTGGGGCATGTATTCCTCGGCAAAGTTGACAAAATCCACCTGGGCATGGCGCTGATCCCAGAAAGCCGGCAGCAAATAAAAAGCCGCCCACCCCAGTCCCAGACCAAATCCCAGGTAGCAGCGTCCCACTCTGGGCCAGAAGGGATCCCTTCCCCCCACCACCCACGGTAGGGGCAGCCAAACCAGAGTAAAAATCAGCAAAGTGGGCAGGTGGGAGAGCGCTAGTAGGCCATAGCTCAGAGCCAAAGCCCCGATCGGCCAGAGGGACTGAGGCCGGCAAATCACCTGCAGCGAGGCCCAGAAAACCCAGGGGGAGACGGCAATGGCCCACACTTCTCCAATTGCACCCCGTTGGTAGATATCCACCAACCAATAGGGGCCGGCCATGCTCAGCAGGGCCAAGACCAGCGCCAAAGCCCAAGGAAGCACCTGCCGCAGCAGAACGTATAGCCCCAGCCCAAAGACCGCCATCGCCAGACCCATGCTGGCCACCAGGGATCCAGGCAGGTCCAGCCCCAGGGCGCGAAAGGGCAGGGTGGCTACCATACACAAAGGCGGGTAGAAGGCAAAGGTGGGATTGCCGTAGCCGAAGTTGGAGTACTCCAGCCAGCGGGGGTAAAACTGCCCGCCGAAAAACTGGCGCTGATACTGAAAGGCCCAACTGAGGTTGAAGTGGGTGGAGTGAGTCATGGGATAGCCTTGCTGCAGCATTGGCCAGAGCAGGGCCAACACTCCGGCCAGCAGCGCAAGCCCGACCAACAGCCCCGGTTGGCGCAACGCTTTCACCATCTTCAAGAGCCCACCTTTCGCGCACCGGGCAGATGTTTTCGATAGCTCCAGGCTGCAGGGCAGCTTCCAGCTTCTGTAGCAGGCGTTAGCCAAACAGACAGCCTTGGGCCCACCTCCCTCTTGGCCAGGAACTAATAGCGAATCCAAGCATAGGCAGCCTCAGAGAGCACCGGCACCTCGGCGTAGCGGCCACGCAGGTTCTGGGACCAAGCGTAGAGAGTAACAGCCATCACTCCCAGAAGGGCAGTGTTGGCCAAAATGCTGCCCACTGCCCCTAGCGCTAGGCTGCCAAGGAGCCTACCCAACACCTGCAGCAGCACTTGCACCAAGAACAGGGCAATGTTGAGCAGCAGCGCCTGCATGGTATTGAAGCGAACAAAGTGGGCGATGCGGCCGTTGCGGATGACGAAAAAGAGGAGGGCAAAGAACAGCCCCATCCCCAGCCAGCCCGTGACCAGAGGCAACAAATGCAGTAGCGGTAGAAAGATAGGGATCAGTCCTGGCAGGGATTGAAACAGCCCCGAGGGGACAAAGCCCAAGGGCAAAGCCGATACCAAAGGCAGAAGGTAAGGAAGGGATCCCCACAGCCGTTCGCGCCAGCGGGCCGGAGGCCTTTCGCTGGGAGTGATGTTGCCGCGCCAGGTCATGTCCTCGAGTCCCTCAGCTCACTGCAGTGGTCGCTAGAGTCTGCTTGTTTGGGCAATGCCGCTCCCTTGCCAGAGGAAAAGGGCAGACAAGCCTTGGGCCCATTGTAGTCGTTCGCGCAGCGGGACGGAGTCCTTTGGGTTTGGGGGGCTCCACGGGCTGGCTCGAAAGCCAGCTTCCCTTTTTTTGCGGCAAGACGTTCAGGGCGAGCATTCCAGCCGTTCGCGCAGCAGGACGGAGTCCTTTCTGGACTGGTATAATCGACGCCAACTCTCGGCTGTGCAGAGATCTATGAAAATCTCATCCTCTCCCCCTACTCGCCTCGTCGCCGCCTTGCTCTGGAAGGCCTGGTCTGGGCTCATCGGCTTTCTCAACGACCGTCTGTTGCCGGAGCGCTTCCACGTTCGGCCTGAGGCTTTGCCGGAGTGGCTGGCACAACTCTGGGGTCGCTACCTGCGCTATCGACAAGCCTCTCGTCCAGGGAAGATCCAGTTTCGCGGCCTGACGGTGGATCCCAGCCAAGGGGAATCCTCAGCTTCCCTGGTCGGGTCTAGCTTGCTCCGCTACCGTGGCTGCCCTCTGGAGAGGGTTGCCCACCCCCTCCCCCATCAACCCTTTCCCGTTCGCGCTAGCGGGATGGAGTCCTTAACCCCTTTTGTGCCCCCCTACTGGAGGCTGCTCAATACGCTGCGCTTGAAGTTGAGCCTGGCCGATGTCGATAGCTATTCGGTCACGCCAGCCCTACAGCGGGTTTACCGCGGCCAAGAGTTCTAACGCCAGCCCAAGAGCAGCGGAGTAGAGGGCGGGGAGACGATCCGACCCACGGAAAGCTGAGAATTCCTTTCTCGCTAGGGGCTAAGACCTTCTACAGTGGATAAGGAAGGTCATTGAGCTTGTTATGTCCAAATGCGGCGTGCTCCTGCTGAACTTGGGGGGGCCAGAAACGCAGACTGAGGTCCAGCCCTTTCTCTACAACCTCTTTGCCGATCCGGAGCTCATCCGGCTGCCCTTTCCCTTTTTGCAGGGGGCATTTGCCTGGGCCATCTCCATCCTGCGAGCGCCCAAATCCCGGCGCAACTACGCTGCCATCGGGGGGGGATCTCCTTTGCGGCGCATCACCGCTGAACAGGCGCAAAAGCTGCAGGCCCAACTGGTGGCGGCGGGCTACGACGTGCCAGTGTATGTCGCCATGCGCTACTGGCACCCGCTCATTGAGTCTGTGGTGCAGCAGATCAAGTCGGACGGGATCACCCGCCTGGTGGTGCTGCCGCTGTACCCGCAGTACTCCATCAGCACAACTGGCTCCAGCTTCAAGCTCCTGGATCGCCTCTGGGCCGAAGACCCAGAGCTGGCCCGCATCGAGCGCCGCCAGATCTGTTCCTGGTACGATCAGCCCCAGTATGTCCAGGCCATGGCTAGGGCCATCCGGGAGCAGTTGGACGCCTTCGAGGATCCCCTAGAAGTGCATGTGCTCTTTAGCGCTCACGGCATTCCCGAAAGCTACGTCACCCAGGCCGGGGATCCCTACCAGCAAGAGATGGAGGCCTGCGTCGAGCTCATCTGGCGCCAGGTGGGACGCCCAAATGGCTACACGCTCTCCTACCAGAGCCGGGTGGGCTCGCTGCGCTGGCTGCAGCCCTACACCGAGAGAGTAATCCCAGAGCTAGGCGCGCGGGGAGTAAAGCAACTGCTGGTGGTGCCGATTAGCTTTGTCTCAGAGCACATCGAGACCCTGCAAGAGATCGACATCGAGTATCGAGAGCTGGCCCACCGGGCTGGGATCCGCGATTTTCGCCGTGTGCCCGCCTTGAACGCCGACCCGCTATTTATTGCTGGCCTGGCAGCTCTGGTGCAGCCCCATCTGGTTCCCTCAGCACCTGCTTTTGTGCCGGCTGCGGTGGGCAGCTCGCTGCTGGAGCGTTAGGCAAAAGGACTCTAGGCGGGGGGCAGGCCACAGTTAGCACCTGTTTTTGCCCAGCGGTTAGGTGCAGGCACGGCCTGGCCAAGTACTTGTGCTCTGGGGATCCTAGCCTTTAAATCAAAGTTTCCCCCTGTGCAAAATCGATGAGCGAAGCCCTGCTGACCGAGTGGCTGCTGGCCTATTTCCACCAACGGCTGCCCTTTCCCAAAGAGTGGCTGCCCCAGGGGAGCTACTGGGTGGGGGGATCCCTGCGGGATGCCTACCTGGCTTGGCTGCGAGGCCAGTCTGGAGACTCCAAGGGGCCAGTGGATTTGGATTTAATGTGTCCGGCGGATCCGGTGGGGTGGGCAGCAGGGGTGGCGCGGCGGCTGAAAGCCGGCTTTGTGGTGCTGGATGCGGAGCGACAGATTGCCCGCATCGTGCTGGGCCAAGGAGGGGCTTCCCCTCCCACAGCGGCGACGGTGGACGTAGCCCTGCAGGCGGGCCCCACCCCGGCGGCGGATCTGTGGCAACGGGACTTCACCTGCAATGCCCTGGCCCTGGAGCTGCGGGAGGGGCAACTGTTGGATCCCACAGGGGGGCGGGCGGACATTCAGCAGGGGTGTCTGCGCATGGTTCACCCCGACAACCTCAGCGCCGATCCGGTGCGGCTGTTGCGGGCCTATCGCCAAGCAGCCCAACTGGGGTTTGCGCTGGATCCGGCCACGGCAGAGGCGATTCGCCAGCGGGCTCCCCTCTTGGCCAATGTGGCAGCAGAACGGGTGCGGGCCGAGGTGGTGACCCTGTTGGAGACGGGGATCCCGGGCCTGGCCCACCTGCAGGCAGCCGTGGCGGCAGGTCTGCTGGTGGCTTGGCTGCCCCGCCTAGCCCCCCAGAGCCCCGGCTTTGCCCAGGCCCAAGCCGTCTGGCAATGGGCCGAGATCTGGCAACCCCAGTATCCTCGCACTCTGGCGGAGCTGGCCCAGCCTTTGGCGGATCGGCGCAGCAGCCTGTTGGCGACGGTGTTGGCAGCCCTGCTGTGGGATCCGGCAGGCACCCCTGCCGAGACGGTGGAAACCGAACTGGAACGGCTGCGCTTTAGCCGGGCCGAGATGCGGGCCGTCCAAAGGCTGCACCAGCTTCTGCCCCACTTCCAGAGGCTTTTGGCCAGCTCCCCCACCCCTCCCCAGCAGTGGCGGCTCTACCAGCAGGCGGGATCCCTCTTTGGCGGCCTAGCCCTGCTGGCTGCAGCCACCGGCAGCTCGGCAGAAACGATCCAGCTTTGGCTTAGCCGCTACGAAGATCCCCAGGATCCCCTGGCCCATCTGGTGCCCCTGCTGGATGGCCGCGACCTACTGCACACCCTAGGCGGTCAACCCGGCCCCTGGGTAGGCCAGCTGTTGCAAGAGCTCCAGGAGGCCCAAGCTTGGGGCCAGATCCAAACCCGCGCCGAGGCCCTCTCCTTTGCCCGCCGCTGGCGCGAGAGAAGCTCCCAAACCTAGCCAAAGCGATAGCCAAAGCCGCGCACCGTTACCAAATACTCGGGGTTACTGGGATCCACCTCCAGCTTTTCTCGCAGCCAGCGGATGTGGACATCCACGGTTTTGCTGTCGCCCATGTAGTCGGATCCCCAGACCCGCTCCAGAAGCTGTTCCCGCGTCCAGACGCGGCGGGGATGGGACATGAACAGCTCCAACAGGCGGAACTCTTTAGGCGAGAAACTGACCTCCACCCCCCGCACCAACACGCGGCACTCCTGGGTAAACAGGCAAATATCCCCGTAGCGGAGCACTGTGGCCTCGCTGGTGTAAGCCTGCTGCCGACGGCGCAACACAGAGCGACAGCGGGCAATCAGCTCCCGCATGCCAAAGGGTTTAGTTAGGTAGTCGTCGGCCCCCAGCTCCAGGCCCACCACCCGGTCAGTCTCGCTGCTTTTGGCCGTCAGCATCAAAATAGGAAGGGTGTTACCCTCCCTACGCAACAGCCGGCACAGATCCAAGCCATTCAAACTGGGCAGCATCAGATCGAGGATCATCAAGTCCAGCCGCTCGGCTGTATGCACCAGCTCTAGTGCCTCCCGGCCGTCGGCAGCTTGCAAGACTCTGTACCCCTGTTCTTCCAGAGCAAGGGCAACGGTTTCCCGGATCGCATCCTCATCCTCCACCACCAGCAGAGTCTCCTGAAGGGGGGAAGCTTCCTTAGCTTGGGGAAGTTGACTGGTCATGGAAAGCAAACTCCGCCTCGCTTCATCACCCTCAATGGCAGCCGCCCGCTAGGATATCAAACTTCAGGGTTGGCCAACAGAGAGGAGAAAAGGTGTCAAATCGCGATTCGAGGTTCCAAGACGTCAGGTTGAACCCCGAAGGTTCCAACATTGGTTGGTTCAGGATGATTTAAGATTGGGGTGGAGCCGAAGCCACTGGCGCGGCCGGGCATGCTTGCTTCTCTTTCTGCACTCTGGACTACTGGCGGAGCAATTTTACGGTTGCTGCGCTGGCACAAGCCGGCAGGACGCTTGATTTTGATGATCCCTGCTCTGTGGGGAGCTTTCCTAGCCGGACGCGGAGCGCCGCCTTGGCCATTGGTCGGGATTCTCGTTCTAGGCAGTTTGGCCGCTAGCGGGGCAGGCTGTGTAATCAACGACCTCTGGGATCGGGACTTGGATCCGTTGGTGGAGCGCACCCGCACCCGCCCCCTAGCCAGCCGCGAATTGAGTGTTGGTGTCGGCATCGCAATGGCGTTGCTCTGCTTGGCCTGTGCGGGGGGTCTGGCGCTGTTGCTCAACCCCGTTAGCTTTGCCCTCTGCGTGGCAGCGGTGCCGGTGATTTTGCTCTACCCAGGGGCCAAGCGGGTTTTTCCAGTGCCCCAACTGATCCTGGCGTTGGCCTGGGGATTTGCCGTGCTCATCAGTTGGACAGCGGTGAGAGGTCAGGATCCCCAACTACCCCTGTGGGAGGAGGGGCTGGGCTGGCTGTGGCTGGCCACGGTACTCTGGACTCTAGGGTTTGATACGGTTTATGCTCTCTCGGATCGCGAGGACGACGAGCGAGCTGGGATCCACTCCAGCGCCCGTTTCTTTGGCCGGCAAACCCCAAGGGCGGTGGGGCTCTTTTTCCTAGGCACCACCATTGCCCTCTTGGGGGTGGGGCTTAGCCTGCAGTTGCACGCGATCTATTTCCTCAGCCTGGCAGTTGCCGCCGGCCTCTGGGCTCGGCAAACCTGGCAGCTTCACCGGGTCCATTCCTCCCCCAGCCTCTACCCAGCTATCTTTGGCGAGAACGTGGTGCAAGGCTTTATCCTGCTGGCGGGGATGATTGCCGGCTGCCGGCTGGCCTAGTTGGGATAGATGCGCAGGCGGCGGTTGGGCTCTTCGCCAAAGCTCTGAGCGCGCAAGTGATAGGACTCCACCAGCTGATGCTGCAGCTTGCGGATGTGGGCAGAGCGGGGTAGGAGCTCCACCGGCTGCGACTTGGGGATGACGATTTGCTCCACCGCCAGGCGAGCTTCTTCCAGAGCTTCTGCTTCTTCTGCTGTGCTAGCCTGAATAAACAGCTCCAGGTCTGACTGGGCCCCCTCCTCACTCTCGATGTTGAGGATGCGGCGCAGGGCGCCGGCCAGAGCAATCAGGGTATTGGCCTTGACGGTATGAATGGGGATCTGGCGGGAGTGGGCCAGTTGCTGAATCTTGGAGCGGCTGCGCACCTGGGATCGCAAAGCCAAGACAATATCGGCCTCATCCAGGTCTTTGGTAACCTGCGCCGGCAGCTGCAGGGTCTGGATGACCTGCTCTAGGTGGAAACGGCTAACCCCATAGGGGTAGATCCTCAGGAGCCCCTCTGGGTCTTGCGGGAGCTCCGCTTCCTTTTCCTCCTCGGCTTTGGACTCTGACCGGGGGCTGGCTAGCGACCCCGCGGAGGAGGTAGGTTCTTCCTCCCTCGCTAAGGACAATCCAGGTTGCTGCAGACGGGTTGCAACCGGTTCCAAAGGTAAAGGCTCCAGGCGGCCGGAGGATCCCCAAGTGCCCCCCCCAGCAAACAGGGCAGTGTCGGCAGGGGGCCACTGGGGTCGCGAGAGGCTTGAGCGTCCGTTCATGCCAGTGGTACTGCGCACAATCACCACTTGGCCGCGTTCGTCCAGGCTGCGTATTTGGATTGACGCCTCGCGGTTACGTAGGAGGCAATCCACTGTGGCTGCCACATCTTCGTGGATGACCCAGCGATGCCGCTCTAGCATCTCCACCGCAATCTCAAAAGTCGGGGGAGCCTTGCGCTCCAGGACACTCTTCTGACAGCCCCGCCGCCGTGCCTCCTCGTCCCCCAGCGTGACGGATTGGATCCCGCCTATTAGATCCGAGAGGGTGGGGTTTTTAATCAGGTTTTCGATGCGGTTGCCATGGGCAGTGGCCACCAGTTGCACCCCTCGCTCGGCAATGGTGCGGGAGGCTAAAGCTTCCAACTCTGTGCCAATCTCGTCGATGATCACCACTTCCGGCATGTGGTTTTCCACCGCCTCGATCATCACCTTGTGCTGCAACTCTGGGCTGGCCACCTGCATGCGTCTAGCCCGGCCAATCCCTGGGTGGGGCACGTCGCCATCCCCGGCAATCTCGTTAGAGGTGTCGATGATAATGACCCGTTTGTGCAGCTCGTCTGCCAAAACGCGGGCAATTTCCCGCAGGGCAGTGGTTTTGCCTACTCCTGGCCGGCCTAGCAACAGCATTGAGCGGCCCTGCTCCACCAGATCCCGAATCATGGTGATGACACCGACCACGCAACGGCCCACCCGACAGGTGAGGCCAATGATCGTGCCCTGGCGGTTGCGGATGGCGCTAATCCGGTGCAGGGTTGAGGCAATGCCAGCCCGGTTGTCGCTGCTAAACTCCCCCACTTGGCTGATGACCAAATCCAGGTCGGCGCGGCTAACTACTTCCTCGGAGAGGTACTCCGCAAAGCCGGGGAAACGGGCTTCCGGGCGGCGGCCCAGATCCAGCACCACCTCCACCAGCTGATTTAAGTGAGGATGCTGCTGCAGCCGCTCCCGGATGGCTGGGGGCAGAACGTCCAGGAGCTTGTTTAAGTCGTCGTTGTAGAGGACTTGTCCAGGAAAGGAGGTGGGTTCCCTTTCCCTGTTAAAGGTCTGGGCTGGGAAACTCATGGTCAAGCGACGCTGTCAAGCACTGGAAAAACAGCTCGGTCGGAGGGCAACTGGCCGCTGCTTTACCTGCTGCACCAACTGCTTGGCTAACAGGATCGCTGTGGTCAGGCCAGATCCTTCCTCTAGATGGGCAGCCACCAACTGGCGGGCATAACTGCCAAAGGCGATCCCCGCCACTGGCCAGCAGGGATCCAACAGCGACACTGTTTGCGCATTGGTTCCACCTGCCAATTGCACATAGCCAGGTAGGCCCATGTCCAGCACCTTGCGGGCCAGCTTTAGGGTGGCCTTGCTAGTGCCAGCCCCAATATCTCCGCTCATGGGCCGGCCGTCCACCTGCCAGATCAACACCTCCGGCACGGGATCCATCAGGGTTAGCAAATCCCGCAAATAGGCCTCAAGGCCCGGACCATCGTTAAAGCTAATCGAGACGGCCTGCAGCCGTCCCAGCCATGGCTTCAGGGCTCTCCACACTTGCTCAAACTGCTTCTGCCGGCCGATACAGGTGTGGATTTCTACTGCCTGAACGCCCAGCTCCACTAGAGACGGCAAGACCTCCGCTACTGCCACCTGATAGCCAGAGGTAACAATGCGCCGGTAGGGACAGACGGGCTCGCAGCGGCCACAGCCGTAGCACAGCTCCGCCTGGATGTAAACCCGGGCAGAGGGGCCTAGAGGCACCAAGGCATGGGGCGGACAGACCGCCACACAAGGCTGTGGACACTCGGCAGGGCAGGTGGGCTCTGTCAGGACTGCCTTGCGGAAATGGACATCCTCGCCGTCGTTAAGGCTAACCATCAGCCAAGGGGATCCCGCTTGCGGGTCTTCTGCTTGGGCTCGCTGGATCCCTTGTTGGGCAGCTCGGACAATAGCCGGCTCAGCGGCAACGTCGATGCAATCGGCCCCAGCTAGGGTGTAGAGAAAGGCTAACTCCCGAATGGAGGGCAAGTGGTGGAAACTTGCGCCACAGATGAGCTTGAACCAAGTGCCCTGGTGCAGCGAGGCTTTCGGCAAGGTCACAGGTACAACTAGCCACCAGCAAGGCCGCCTACTTGAGATGGTAGCAAAGATCCTCAGGCGCTCTGCAGGGCGCTCTCTAAAGGTTGCCAGCGAATTGACCGCTCTCGAGCCAGCTCCACCACAAACTTCACGCCCTTGTCTTCTTGGCTGAGCTTCACCAAGTAGGAAAGTTCTTGCCGGCTGAGGACATGCCCCTCGTAAAACCAAAAGACCAATCCCTTGGCCTTGGGGGGCAAAGTGGCCCGGTACTGCTCAATTAGCGAAGGGTAGAAGTAGGTGCGCCGCTGCGACTTGCCCAGGGTGGCAGGCCGCACCCCATGGCTGCGCGTCAGATAGCTGGCTAGATCCCCAATTCCCTTGCTAGAGAGGGTAACCACCTCATAGCCGGCCCCGCGCAGCCGCCGCAGGTAGTGTCCTTCGGATCCCCCTTCCGGCGTGACAAACATGGCCAAAGCCCCAGCCTGCTCGAGCTGTTGCACAAACTTGGCACCTGAGCCGACTAGCAACATAAGAAGCTCCGTCTTTGCCTGCGCCCATTGTAGCGGGAGTATGCCCCTGGCCGAGGATAGAAGTTTCCGATAGAACTCCTAGAAACTCCCTGGTTCTCCCCGACGTGCCGAAGAGCGGAGGCAGAGCAGGAAGAAGCGTTAGAATTGAGGACGACAGGAGAGCAACCACCAATGGCTCAACCAAGCTACCCCGTAACCAAAAGCGACGCCGAGTGGCGGCAGCTGCTTACTGAAGAACAGTACTACGTGCTGCGTCAAGAAGGGACTGAACCCCCCTTCCGCAATGCCTACTACAACAACAAGGCCCCAGGGATCTATGTCTGCGCGGGCTGTGGGCAGGCGCTGTTCTCTTCAGAGGCCAAATACGACAGCGGCACCGGCTGGCCCAGCTTTTGGCAGCCAATTGCTCCAGAGGTGATTGGCACCAAGACCGACTGGAAGCTGCTTGTGCCCCGCACCGAGGTGCACTGCTCCAACTGTGGCGGTCACCTGGGGCATGTGTTTCCGGATGGCCCCCCGCCAACAGGCTTGCGCTACTGCATCAACTCGGCAGCTTTGAAGTTTATCCCAGCCAACGCCTAGGCCTTTAAGCCGCCTGCCGGCTGAGCATGTCGGACTACACTTTCTTGGATGCTACCTCGATCCTGCTGCGGGAGGGCCTGGAAGCTCTCTTGGTGCTGCTGGCCCTGGTGGCGCTTCTTGGGAAGAGCGGGCAGTCGGCCCAGCAGCGCTGGGTATGGCTGGGAGGAGCAGCGGGTCTATTGGCAGCGGTGCTGCTTGGCCTCTTGGTCAAGCTGTTTTTCCAGCAGCTACTTACCCACACCCGCCAGGAGGTGCTGGAGGGGATCACGGGGCTGGTGGCAGCAGCTCTCCTGTTTTCGATCAGCCTCTGGCTGCACCGGCGGCCGGCCACCGCTGCCTGGCAAACTTTCGTCCACGAACAAGCTCAAGTAGCCCTTGCCAGCGGTCAGGTTTTTTCCCTAGCTTTCCTGGCCTTTACAGCCGTGTTTCGCGAAGGGGCGGAAACGGTGGTGTTCTATGTGGGGTTGGCGCCTTCCCTGCCGGCTCGGGATCTCTGGCTCGGAATTGGCTTGGGAGCTCTTCTGCTTGCAGGAGTGGCAGTTTTGCTTTTGCCCTTGGGTCTAAAACTGCCCTTGGGGGCTTTTTTCCGGGGTTTGAGCCTGCTGATCTTTTACTTGGGCTTTAAGTTCCTGGGCAGCAGCCTCCACGCTTTGCAAGTTGCAGGCTGGCTTCCGACGACCCCCTTATCCGGGATCCCGAAGCTGCGCTGGTTGGGGATCTATCCCACTTGGCAGACGCTGATCCCGCAAACGGTGCTGCTGGGAATAGCCTTTGTCTTGTGGATGAGGCAATGGCTGCGGGCTGATTCTGCTCAAAAGCTCTCTCCGTGAGAGAAAAACAGAGCCCGCCCCTAGGGAGCTGGCAGGCTGCTGCGTTTTAACCCAGAAATCAGGTGTCGTAAACGCGGCACTCGACGGCGTCGGGGTTTTCAGCACAGTGCTGCTCGAGGCTGGTGGGGGCCTTTGGCTGGTGGCTGCGGGCTGCCAGCACCTCCTCTACCGCATCCCAGGCTGCACGGCAGTGGGGATCCCCTTCGCCGTACTCAGAGCAGACTTTGCGCGCGTTCTCCAGCTCTTTGGCAATGACTTCAGACAGTCCCATATTCTCAAGCTCCTTTCGACCGGCAGGGCTCTTCACCCCTGGGTTGGTTGACGCAGATCGTCCACGGATAGGTTGAAGATGATACCGTTGGCCAACCAATCGCAGTGAATCTACTACCTACTATTCTATGTAGCCCCCGCCGGAGGGTGTTGCCATCCTTTTGCAATCTCTTTGGGATCACCTCAAGCCGCCAAACAGTTGGCTAATCTGCTGCCGCACCTGTTCCGGGGATCCCTGTTGGCGTACCTGCCCTTGCGCCAGAAAGATCGCCCCGTCTGCCCATTCCAGCTCTGCCAGCCGATGGGTGACCCAAAGAGCGGTGATCCCCTCTTGATCCACCAGTTGGCGGACGCAGCGCAGCAGATCCCTCTGGCTATCGGGATCCAAGAGGGCCGTCGGCTCGTCCAACAGCAGCACTTCACAGCGCTGGGCCAACGCCCCGGCAACTGCTACCCGTTGCTTCTGCCCACCGCTGAGGCCGTGGATAGGCCGGCGGATCAAGTGGCGCAAGCCCACCTGCTCCAGGGCCCTCTCCACCCGCTCCTGGATTTCTTCCAAGGTGAGGGGCTCTGCCCCCAAACCAAAAGCTACATCGGCCCCCACCGTTGGCATAAACAGCTGCTGATCCGGGTTCTGAAACACGTAGCCTAGCCGCCCCCGCACCTCCCAGAACCCCGCCAGGGGCTGGGGATAGGTGAGCACTCCTGATAGGAGCTGCAGCAAGGTCGATTTGCCGCTGCCATTGGGCCCCAGCAGCATCCATAGCTGGCCCTTGGGAACAGCAAAGCTGCACTCCTGCAGGACCGGCGGACTTCCTGGCCAGGCAAAGGTCAAGCCCTCTACCCGGATAGCCAGCGGGGATTCTCTCCCAGTTAGGGAACTCATAGACCCCTAAGGAGCTGGCCTTAGCCCTGCAACTGGGCCAAGAAGCCAGGGCGGACTCCCATGGGCGCGGTGCCCGACTTGGAGGTCATTTGCACACCACACAGCTCGGCAGTTAGCAAGAACACCTTCTTGCCCGTGCGGTCGCAGGTCAGCTCTAGGCTCTGAGGGGATCCGTTGCGAAGAGCCTCAACCACACTTTGATAGGCGCGGTTGGCCGCTTCCTCCTCTTTTTGGTGGATGACGATAGGGGCAGGATTCCCTTTCAGGAGCAGTTCGAGAGTATACATGGCTGACCGTTTGCGTAGTGGGCTGTGGACACCTGATCCCAGTATCGCAGGTTAAGGCGAGAGCTGGAGATCCCTGCCCTAGGGACAGGGGAAGGTGGGGGCGGGATCCCCTTCACTGAGGGCAGCAAACCAACTAGAAAGGACAGCTGGCAGGCACAGGCCGGGGTTGCCCCCAATGTGGAGCCGTTCTAGCCGCGGCAGTTCTGCCAAGAAGCTGGGCAGCTTGCCTGTGAGCTGGTTACGGGCCCGGCGCAGATCCCGCAATTGCTTAAGCTGGGCTAGCTCGGGGGGTATGGGTCCGCTGAGGCGATTGTCCGACAGGTACAGATTTTCCAGGTTGCGCAGTTGCCCCAGTTGGGGCGGAATGGGCCCAGAAAGCTGGTTGCGATCCAAAAACAGCCCCTTAAGAGAGCTGAGCTGGCCGAGTTGGCTAGGAATGCTGCCACTGAGCTGGTTATCTTGCAAGCAGAGGTTTTCTAGGCGGCTGAGCCGACCTAGCTCTGGAGGAATGGATCCAGAGAGCTGGTTGTGATCCAAAAACAGTCCCCGCAGCTTGCCCAGTTGTCCTAGCTCCGGCGGAATGGGGCCAGAGAACTGGTTGTAGTCGAGAAAAAGCTGTTCCAACTCCCTCAACTGCCCCAGCTCGGCGGGGATAGGGCCGGAAAGTTGGTTGTAGCTTAGGGACAGAGCCCGCAGCCGGCGAAACTGGCCGATCTCCGGTGGCAGGGATCCCCTTAGCCCGCGGCGATCCAACACCAACTGGACAAGGCACTGATCTCTATCAAACAGAGCTACTTCCTCCACCACCACCTCAGGCCGGCCCATTGCGGCCAAGATTTGCCGGAGGAAGAGAGGATCCTGGCAGGAGGCAGCAGGCCAGGCCATCCTCCCCCAGCTCAGCCAAGCCCAAATCACCACTAGACCCAACACCCACCACCGCTGCTGAGCTTTTCCTAGCCCCTGCCCCATTGCCCTGCTCCCGAGGCCTCCCAACTGCCAGGCAGCCTCAGGAATTGGCAGCAGCAAGTTGCCAGGGAATAGAAGAGCAATGAGAAGATTGCCGCGACAGCCAACAGCGGCAGAACTGCTGAGATAAGGGCCTAGAGCTTGACCGCCTGGGAGCGCTGGATCACCTCAGCTTCGCTTAGAGGGGTGGGGGCGTGAAAAGACAGGCACCAGGGAGTTTGGATTTTGCAGGGCGGGTGAAGCTGCTGCGAGGAGAGATAAAACTGTCCCACCTTTAAGACAGCCACATCTTCTCCGCTTCCTCCCCGCTGGGCAATTTGCTCGCGCACTACCTCGATGGCTGCCGGAGACGTGACCCGGCCAAAGAACTGGGTGGAGCAGTTGGCAATAATGTTGTGGTCGATGCTTTTGGGAGCCTGGGTGGCGAAAATGAGGCCCAGGCCGTATTTGCGCGCTTGGGCGGCTAGGCGCAGCAGGCTCTGCTTGCAGGGGGTAGTCCCCTGGGAGGGCACAAAGTCTTTGGCCTCGTCGATGACCAGCAGCCCGCGCACTGGCGCTTCCGGCGGGGCGGGGTTTTTCTTGATCCAGGTAAACAGCGCCATGGCCAGTTGATTGAGAAATTGCTGCTGTTCCCCCAGGGTGGGAAGGCCCACCAAGTTGACAACCGACACCCGGGTTTTGCCGTAGTCTGAGCCCAGCCCCAACAAGATGGCCGGATCCAACGCCATCCCCTGTTGATGGAGCAACTTGTTGTTAACCATGGCAGCCTTGAGGAGATTAGCCATCTGCAGCGCCAGTTGCGGCGCCTTGCTGATACCAGCTCCTGCTTCCGGAGGCAGATCCGCAAGGAACTCGGCAAAGTCAGCTAGAGATCCCGGCTGGTGGGTGGCAAAGTATTTCAAAGCTGCCTTGAGAACCCCCCGCTTCAGCTCGTCGCTGACGGTCTTGCCGGGAGCCACGATCTCCTGGAGGGCGCCCCAGGCCATGTCGACGGCTTGCTCCAGCTCTTCGGGATCACCAGCCAGCGCAGCAAAGTCCGGCAGGGGGGCAAGGGTGAGGGGGTTGCCCGCCGCCAGCCCAGGGGTCCAAACCACCACCTCGGTTTGGGCAAAGTAGCGCTCTGCCTTGGCTTGATCCTCCTCTGTCCAGCCTTCGGGAGCGGCAGGCCAGGGATCCCCCAGCCGGGCCAAGTCGTTGGCTGCATCGATGACGATGGAAGGGATCCCTTGCAAGGCCGCCTCCTCCACGATGCGTCGCAAAAGCACCGTTTTCCCGGAGCCGCTGCCGGCCAGGATCACGGTGTGCCGCACCAGCTCTGGGACGGGCAGAAAGACCGGATCCCCTTCTCGATTGGCCACCCAACGCCGCCCGACCAACAAACCCGTTAGGTGCAGATCCTGCTTGGCTTGAGGGGCCTTGCCGTTCTCTACCCTAGAAAGTGAGAAATCCCCTTTTTTGGCAGGCTCAACTTTTGGAGTTTCCTGCGCAGGGATCCCTTCCTTCAGCCAGGCGAGGAGCTTGGCCAGACCCGAATCCGGCTCGGCGGCTGCCAGTTGGGCAAGGGGCTGCCGCTCCGCCAGCCAATCTCTAAAATCGCGTCTGGATTGGAGCTGCTCCAGGGCCAGCAGAACCCTGATTTCCCTTCCGCTGGGCTGCCAGTGGATCCCACCCTCCTCAAGGAACTTTTGCCACAGTTTCTGAGTACGTTCGCCTCCTGGTAGGGAGGTAGTGCGCACCACTACCAACTTGCGAAATCGCAGGGCCGCGTCGATCCCGGCTGCCGTCCTAGCAGCTACTAAGCGAGTTTGGAAAGATCTAGGATTAGTTGATTGAATAGCTGTAAAACAAAGGTGCCTTTCCCGCTCGTTTGCCTCGTAGAAGATTAGCCGCAAGCGAGAATGCAGAGGCGAGAAACCTCTGGATCCAGGGAAGTCAGTTTCCACTTGGCTGCCAATACTAGCCGGCAACTTTTCCTGCCAGACGAGAAAGTTGCACAGAGAAGCTAGGGGCTCTTTCCATATCTCGTTCTCGTTTTCCTGTAAATACGGGGAAATATCAACCTTTTGCTTGGCCTCCTCAAAGATTCGATCTAGTTCCTTCAGTGGAGGGGGACTTGGAGTGATAGGAGCAGAACTTGGGACACCTAACTCGGTAACTCTCCCTTCCCGTAGGCATTGCTCCCTGTGCTCATGACATTTCTGGAGGAGCTGCCGAGGATAGATACTCTGCTGGAAGAACTCCGGCTTAAACGGGTAGGAAGGATAGGGAGGGATAAAGCCCACCTTGTGGTAGGCAGCCTGCAGGCGAGGAACAACAACTCCCTCAGCGACAGCGACACTGTCCCGAGGAAGAGGCCTCAAAGTTAAAGGCGGCTCAAAGCGTCCTGTAAAGGTTTTAACAGCTGTTTTCGTTAGAATTTCCCAAGAATGGTTTAGGCACGAGATGATGACAAGGGATCGGGAGAGGCAGTCCCGTAGCCCAATGAGGCCACCTGCGATGTTATGAATGATGTTTTGGGAAGCTTCTCTTTCTGTCTCTGGCGAGAGCTCCTGCAAGGATGACGAAGGACTAGGACTTGTTTGAGATTGCACAACAATGGGATCCAACTGATCCAAAGCAACTACAGTGGGTCCCCTTAGGCTCATCAGCCAAGAAAGCCCTGCAACAACTTGACTAGGATTTAAGCTGGCGTTGGTAAAACCGAATTGTCGGGCAACCTCTGATTCCACACCTAGGCCCTGTATCCAGCTAGTACCTATTGACGCCAGTGAAAAATCATTCGAATTAGCTAGAATGGCAGCTCGTACACAATCTTGGTACTTGATGGTGTGCTTGCGATCTTGAGTGAATAGCCATTGCAGAGTTTGTCTAATGACGTCGAGCAAAGATTCGTGGGAAAAACTGGCGATCTCCTTCGCCTGCTTGGGAGTAGAGAGAGCTCTCAGAAAGACCAGATCGAGAATTTTTTGGAGCTGGCTAGTGCCATCAGGCTCTTCCTGAAGCAGAGAGGTGAGGTAGCCCTGGATTACGGTTTCCCAAAAGTCTTTCACATCGGTCATGTCCACTATGACAAATCCCACCCCTTTTTCAAAGCAGTGCTGTCTTAAGACCCTGAGAAGGTGGGTTTTGCCAGAGCCACCATCGCCAAGCACAGGGATTCCAAAGGGTGTCTCCATCTGGGGAGATTGGATTAACTTCTCCAGCCGGCTGAATAGCTTCTCCCTGACATCCCGGTTAAGCTCAGGAACGTCAAAATCCGGAGGTTGCCAGATTTTTCTAAGATGAACTGTCCAATCAAAATCAACCTCCTTGAGGGCTTCTAGAGCTTTTTGTTGGTTGATTGAGAAAGAGGTACTTTCCTTGGAAGTCATGGCTAGTTCCTAACACGAAGAACGTGCTTTTTGTAGCCGTACAGGTCAATAGCGGCGGCTTCGATTTCAGGAGTAATGGACAGAGGATCGTTCAGGTCCATCAGCACTATCTTGGCTTGGTCGTGCAAAGTCAGGAGCGCCTGATCCAATAGCCAGCGGGGAATATCGGGGAATTTTTTGCGCAACTCATTGAGGTAGACCAGGACGTAACGCCCTCCCATCCCCTCGCAAGTGCGAAAGACCTTCTCGAGGAAGTTAGGATCAACCTCCCCTTCGCTAACTTCCCAGGGCTGCGTTTGCCCAGTAGGAACAGGGGCTGCTCCACCGAGAGAGGGTCTGTTCGCGTCAGCGGGCCGTAGGCCTAGAATCCGCGCCAAGGGAACGTTCTCCCGCTGTGCGTAATCCACTAGGGTTGCCAACGCCTTTTGCAAAACAACTGCTGCCTCTGGCGACTTGGAACGGGCAATGGCCGTTGGAGGTGTGGTAGAAGCCCAGTCCCAGGCCTTGTCAGTCAGCACAAGCCGGGTTATCCTCCTTCCCTTTTCGACTACAGTCTTGCATTCAATGAGGCCCTTTTCCTCCAACAGCTTGAGCTCTTTGGCCCTATGCTTTGGCTTCACTTGCGACTTGGTCGGTTCTTCCCCTGTTAGCAGGAGCTTCCAGAGCAAGATTTCGCTTTTGGGCAACAAATCGCTCATTTCCCCAACCTCCAGCCCTGCCTCAAAGCCGGCTCTGTTGCAATTGAACCACCTTGCGGATCATCTCCACCGCCCGCTCGCAGTCGGACATCACCAGCTCATTGGGAATCCGCAACACCAAGTAGCCGGAGATGAGCAACTCGTAGTCCCGCAGGCGATCCTGGTAGTAGTGGTTTGGCTCGCGGTGCTCTGGCCCATCCACTTCCACCACCACCTTACCCTCCCGCCAAAGCAGATCCGCTCGGAAAGCGCGTCCGTTAACACTCTGTACAGTTTGGTTGAATTCCAGCAAATTCTTTAACTGCGCATCTGCTGCCACCCGGTCGGCCAGCTTTCTCTCGGCGGGACTGAAGGGGTGAGGGGATCCCTTGTAACCCACCACCACCTGCACCGAGCTGTCGAACTCCTTTAGCCTCTCAGGAAGCGGCAGTCGAATGGCACCGTAGCTCACGGAGGCCAATTCGGGGTGATCAGTCAAAGCGCTCGGCACCACCAGCACCAGCCGTGCCTGACTGTGGTCAGCCAACCAGATAGCTGCCTTGGCCAAGCCGAGTAAGTAGCTGGGCGCCGGCTCCGTCTCGTCGGTTGCCAAAGCCAAGGTCAGCTCGCGAGGGGCAATGGCCTTGGCCAGTTGCTGCACCTGGATCGCCCGCTGGATCCCTGGCAGCAGAGGCAGGCGTTGCTGTTGGCACAGGTGCATGGCCGCCCTGAGCCAGGTGCTGGCAATGGTGGGATCCTGTTTTGCTGGTAGCTCTTGGGCGCGGAGACGATTGTGAGCTTGAACCTCTGCCGTTGTGCCCGGCTCAAACTTTTCCCCATACCAATAAGGCCAGAGGGATAGAGCTACCCTCGCCAGCACCTGCAGACACTCATCGAGGATGGCATCCTGGGCAGGAATTCGGTGCCAAAGCTTGGAGACAAAGACCGTCTCTCGAGTTTCAGCCTCCTCCGCCAGGCTCGCTAGCGCTTCCTCCACGCACGGCGCCAGCAATAGCTTGACCTCCCCCTCTTTGCCTAGGTCTTGCCACGAAAGAACGGCCACCTCGCCTCTCCCACCTGCCTCCTGGAATCCTAGCCTAGGCCAGGCCGGGGGGAGAGGGTATCGCAAGCTGGGTCGGCAGGGATTCGAACCCTGGGCCAATCGGTTAAAAGCCGAGTGCTCTACCGCTGAGCTACCGACCCGAGTTTACACTTTCGTTATGATAGCAGGACTTTTGTCACATTCGCGAAGACTCTAGCCGGATCCCCGAGAGTTTTGCTAGTCTAGATGTAAGCTAACCCCGGGGCTGTAACGGTTTCGACGGGGTGGCGAACAAGGGTTCATGATACAGGTCGGGCTTGAGCTTATCCCGTTACCACTAGGCTCAACAAAGTAGGTGCGAACAACGTCGTACCTTTTGCTCGTAAAGCAGCTGCTCTGGCTGCCTAAGGCTCAGTAAGAGAAGTCTGAGCTCGAGGATCCTCCCACGACCCCGTTAAGTGGGCGGGTCACAACCCCAACGGGTGCAGCTCTCTTCTCCGGCTCCGTCGAGGGAGAGCCTAAGCTTAGGCGGAGAACTCCCATCGCCGGGATCTAAACGGCGATCCCCGCCTCGAGGGTCAGAGAGGCTAAGCCTGTGAAGGAGTGAACCCCCAGTACCCATCTCGGACACGGGTTCGACTCCCGTCAGCTCCACTCCTTTGCCAGTTGGCTGCTACTTACCTAGCGGGGAGCCCGCGAGTGGTTGCACTTGGCCGATGACCATGTTTCCCAGTTAGGAGAGCACCCTACAATAAAGCAGGGTGTTGGAAGAGAAGTGGCCATGCAGCTCGTCGATGAACGGGGGCGTCTGCTGGGGAAGGTCAGCCTTCTGGATCTGGGGGCGCTGGCCATTGTAGTAGCGGCGATTGTGGCTGTCCTGTTTTTCCCCGGGCGGCAGGCGGGCAGCGTCGTCCAGGTGGGGGGTGGCCCCACGCTGCCGGTGGAAGTGGATATGATTGTGCGGGGGGTCAGCAGCCGATCCCTGGAACCTTTTCAAGCAGGTCAGAAGGCCGACTTGATTATCCGCAACCAACCCTACGGCCAGGTGGAGGTGGTGCGGGTGGAAAACGTCAGCCGCACTGTGCCGGTGGTTTTTCCCGATGGACGGGTTGAGAACTTGCCTGACCCAGAGCCCTACCGCTTTGATCTGGTGTTTACTTTACGGGGACGGGGCCAGCGGACAGAAAATGGCATTGTCCTAGGCAACAACCGCGTCAAAGTCGGCGTTCCCCTGGAGCTCGAGACCTTTAGCTACAACTTGCGTGGAACCGTGATGGATGTGCGGCTGCTGCAATCGTAGAGGATCTCGAGCCTGATGCAGCTACAGGAGATCGCCCAAAAATTGGGATGCCCCTACGAGGGAGATCCCACCCTAGAAATTCACGGCGTGGCTAGCCTAGCAGAGGCGCGCCCAGGAGAGCTGAGTTTTCTCAGTGAAGCCCGCTACCTACCCTTGCTGGAGCAGACCCAAGCCAGCGCCGTCATTGTGGAGGAATCGCTGGTTCTGCCCCGCCCCATTGCTTGCCTGCGAGGGAAGGATCCCCGTCTGCTCTTTGCCCAGGCCATCGAGCTGTTTTACCAGCCCTATCGCTTGCCTGTTGGGATCCATCCCACCGCCGTGATCGATCCCAGCGTTGAGTTGGGGGAGGGCGTGGCCATTGGGCCGCATGTAGTGGTGATGGAAGGGGTGAAAATTGGCGACTACACCCAAATCCACCCCAACGTAACCATCTACCCCCACGTGCGGATTGGATCCCGCTGTCAGCTTTTCGCCAACTGCGTCATTCACGAGCGCACGGAGATTGGGGATGATTGCCTAATCCACAGCGGCGCTGTCATCGGCGACGACGGCTTTGGCCACATTCCTCTTCCCGACGGCTCCTGGCGGCGCATGCTGCAGGCAGGCCGGGTGGTGCTGGAAGACGGCGTAGAGGTGGGCAGCAACACCACCATCGACCGGGCCGCTGTTGGCGAGACCCGCATTGGCCGGGGCACCAAGATTGACAACCTAGTGCAGATTGGCCACGGCGTGAAGACAGGATCCCACTGCTTGATCGTGGCTCAGGTGGGCATTGCCGGCAGCACCCAATTGGGCCACCGCGTCATCTTGGCTGGGCAATGCGGCCTGGCCGGGCACCTGCACATTGGCGATGGCGTGCGCGTGGCTGCCCAGACAGGAGTAACCAGCGACGTCCCCGCTGGTCAAACCGTGGCCGGCTACCCCCATCAGCCTATTGCCGAATGGCGCAAGAGCATGGCCGTTCATCGGCATTTGCCTGAGCTGCAACGTACCTTGCGCAAGCTGGAAGCTCGTGTGGCCAAGCTGGAACAGAACAGCACGGATAGAGCCCCCAACACAAAAATGCTCGAAGTGGGCGTGGATCGTAAACTACCCGGCTCCGACCGCTAAGCGGTACGGAGCGGGCTTTCAGTAGCCCTGAGCCTGTTCTGCTTTACCAGAGAACAAAACAAGCCCGGACCTCTAGGCTGGTTTACGACAGCCCCCAAGAGCGCAATCACATTCGCACCATTCAAATCCGCATCCCCTTCCCATCCACAGTGCCCACACTTGAACGACTTGCCACTGCGGTAGGATTGCGCAGGATCGGGATGGATATGCAAACACTTGTGGCAGGTCTGCGACGTGTAGGCGGGCGGCACAAGAATCAGAGAAACCCCTGCAACCCTCGCCTTGTACTCCAGAAACTGACGTAGTTGGTAGAACGCCCAACTGTTGGTCCTACGCCGCTCGGCTTTGCTGCGGGGTTGTTGATTGACCCTTTCCCGGATCCCTGTCAGGTCTTCCAGGGCGATAGCGCTGTTGGTAGCCTTTGCCCTGGAGACAATAGCTTTGGAGATGCGATGATTGACCCACGCTTGAAAGCGTCTCTCCTTGCCAGACAGCCGTTGCAGCAGTTGACGGCATCTGCGCCGCGAACTGCGTGTGCCCTTACTGGCTTTGCGTTGGAGTGCCGCCCTCAACCGGGAGTAGTGGTCTCGGACTCTGTTCAACTGCTGTCCATTCCAATTGTCCCCCTCTGACGTATGGGCGATATCCGTCCTGCCCAAGTCCACCCCGATCACCCTGTCGGTATCTTGTTGCTTGGGCGGGTTTTTCTCTACGCAAATCTGGATGGAGTAGGAGCCGTCCTTCCGCTGGACTAGGGTGGCCGATTTGGGGTTAGAACCAGCCAGCATCCCACGCTGGTAGTTGCCAATGGCTAGTTCAAAGCGCTCTCGCCCCTCCACCGTGGTCAGCGACACCGTCCAGTCTTTCTCGCGAAATGAGAAGATACGTGCATCGTAGGTAACGAACCTACGCTTGAACTCTTTAACCGGACGGTTGCGCTGTCTCGCCACTTTGCGAGCGCCCGCCACCCGTCTGCACACCTGTTGAGCCAAGTTACTGGACAAGCCAAACCGGGCTCGAATCTCGTAGTAGCAAAGGGATTGCAACTTGACCGCGTTGACGATCTTCTCCGGCGTGTTCTGGTTGACCCAGTTCAATGCCTGCACAAAGGCATCCATCGTCGCGTCCAATTTGGCGGCTTGCGACGGGGACACCTTGAGCTTGCAGGATATGGTCAGGACTTGGCTCATAAGTTCATTGTACTTCATCAAAGCGCATTCCTCCCGGCACTGACCCTACGGGTACAGTGCGGGGCTCCTGCGATTTCTAGCTGACTGGGAGAACTTTTGACCGAAGAGGTTCTATTGAAACGTCATGAAGGATATACCTTCTACTCAAGTAGCAAAGAGTACCTCTATGTGTGTGAACTATGTTTCCCTTGTACAAAACATGGGTAGGGCACAGGATCTGGTCTATTAATCGTCTATCTTCTTCAGAGTGAAACTCTAGGTATATTATCTTAATGTCGACTAGAATTTCGAACAAATCCTTTAATATTTGGGTCTCACTACCTTCAGTATCTATCTTGAGAATATCGATGTTGTAAGCGCCAACACTCCTTAGAAATGAGCCTAGGAATGAGCTTGCCTTTACAAGCTGTACAACTCTTGGAAAGTCACCATGTTGGTTCTTGTGTATCGAACTCCAACAGGCCGTTACAAGACTACTGTAGAAAGTCTTGGTGATATCATCACTGTACAGCCCAAAAGGGTATACAGTGCAGCCGCCTATCTCTAGGCTGTTTAGCTTCAGCAAGTGAAGAGCTACAGGGTCAGGCTCGAAGCAAAGAATAGTAGCATTTGGATAAAGCATTCGAAAGTAGGCGCTTGCGATGCCTATGTTTGCTCCTACATCAACAATTATTGATACGCCATCGACGAAGTTTAAAAAAGGATATGACTGCTTACTAAAGATTTCGTCAGTCGTAAGAGTCGCAAATAGCGCTGCGTCTTCTTCCTCCCTATAAAAATTGAGATGTAGTGTCCAAGAAGATCCATCCGCTCTAGTCGCGCTCAAGAAAAGTCTTTCAATGTTCGCTAACTTTGTTGCGTTCGAGAACACCAACTGATTTTGTTCATCAAGGACAAAAACAAATTTTGAGTAGGGCAGGAGTCGAGAAGTAAGATGGCTGTTGGATCTGGCAATCAGAACATCCCAAGTCGCAGTACCTAAGTGGCTGGACTCTTCCTCCCAGACATGTACTCTGGAAACGACCCTCTCGTCCTTGGGAAGCTCAGACACTGGGAACCCGGCCTCAGCATAGACTTCTAGTCTCGGCAGATCCAGGAGATCTGCCACAACTGCTACTGGGCAGTCTTTGCTAACCAGTACCTTAAGTTGCTCCTCTACACGGTGTAACTCCTGAACAGGTTCGTAGATAGCAAGGCGTGTATTGACAAGATCTCTGTAGGCAGTGCTAATGAAAAATCTGGGATCGGACTTAGCTGCGTAAAAGTTGGGTAGCTCTCCCTTGAAAACCCAATTCATCAGATCGGCTATCCGATGCCTGGGATGCCAGTCCACAAGAAACTTTTCATAAGCTCTTTTAGCTATCTCTAGAGCCAGCCCTGGATTTTCTAGGTAAAACTTGATTTTCTCAACTAGCTCCAGCTCAGAACTATAGACGTCGCAGTATAAGCCGGGGCTCAGATACTCATCAAAGCCGGATGCAAAGGAGAGCTTGTCTGTCAGCAAAAAGCCACCCGCAGAAATCACTTCCAGGTTCCTAAGGTTCAGATCCCCATTCATGCTGCAGTTAAACGAAATCAGCGATTCGGCAAATAGGCGGGCTGCCTCTTGACGGTTGGCAGTTTTGGCAAGAATGGGCAAGTGTGCCCTCTTTATGGCTTCGACCAGACGGGAACGTCTGGGATGCCCGGATCCCTGATGGCCAATAAAGACAACTTGGCTTTCTCTTGCTTCTACCCACTTGTGGACAACCGTATGCATGGAGATGAGAGGTAGCCAGGCCAGGTTTTCCGCGCCCGCCGCGGCAAACCAGTGCAGGTGCTGGCGGTTGTGAGCAGTAACAACATAATCAAAGGCTTCAACGGCCCAGTAGGCCAAAAGATGTTGGATGGGGAAGTGGCAATGATGCGTGGTTCCGGCTAGTAAGACGGTTGGACAGCCAAATTTTTTCGTGTTGAAGGGGTTGCTGTGTTCGCAGCTGGAAGCTCGTACAATCACCAAGTCAAACTCTTTATCCACAATCTGATCAGACTGCTGGACAAAGTCATAGAGGTCATAATCTCCTTCCGGACACTCCACCAAGCCTTCACGACGGTTGACATAGCCTAGTCCATAGCCCCCCACTTTTTCTTTGGGACAGACAGTTACTTGCCGATCTGAAAACTGCGGCGGTGGGACGTAGTCTGGCGGAATTGGCCAGCTCAGGAGAACTCGCGGTTGCAGAGTTTCTTTGTTGGAATTTTCCATGGCTCGTCCTTCTAATCAGTGCTGCTGACAAAGTGTAGCTTCTGCCCAGGCTACAAAGAGGGCTAGTTTTGCACTATCCTGCCCTACGTGCATCCATAATGACAAAGTCAGGAGCCAAGTGCTGATTATACCTACACACCTACCAAGTTAGACGGTGCATTCGCGGAAAGCGGGCAGCGCAAGTGCCAAATGGACTCACTCATCTGCGTTACCCAAGCCTGGTCGCAGCAGCGCCCCAGCTGCTTTGCTGGCAACAATGAGATGGAGGAAGGTTTCCAGACATTGAGGCCGCGTGGGTTTGCTGGGCCACTGCTTCTGGGGAATTGGTGCCCACCGAGGCCGAACTGGAGCGGCAAAGGGCTGAGCAGGCCGAACAATGAGCAGAGCACCTGGCCCAGAAGCTGCGGGAGCTAGGGGTGGATCCCGATACCTTGTAAGGGTAAAGAGAGGAGAACTGGCAATGACTAACCCGAACCCAATTACTGAGGTGCTGGATCCGGTTTATCTACCCGAGTTGCCCCCCACCCAAGACGAGCTCCCCTACGACGACAGCGAACCTATGGAAAGCTGGCGGCACAGGTGCCAGATGGACTTGCTCATCTCCACTACCCAAACCTGGCTGCAGCAGCGCCCTGATGGCTTTGTCGGTGGCAATATGTTTCTCTACTACAGCTTGGAGCAGACCCGCGGCCGCAATTTCAAAGGGCCGGATTATTTTGTGGTGTTGGGTGTGCCTAAAGGCGAGCGCAAAAGCTGGGTGATTTGGGAGCAGGGCAAAGGGCCGGACGTGGTGATTGAGCTTCTTTCTCCCAGCACTGCCCAGGAGGACAAGACAAGCAAAAAGCAACTTTATGAGCAGATTATCCGGGTGCCGGAGTACTTTTGGTTTGACCCGTTTGAGCCAGAGGACTGGGCGGGGTTTCGGCTAAGGGGCGGCCGCTATGAGCCAATTCAAGAGGATGCAGAGGGTTGCTTGCCGAGCGAGGTTTTGGGATTGTGCCTAGTGAAGTGGGAGGGCAGGTTTCGGGACATCGAGGCCACCTGGATTCGCTGGGCCACTGCTGCTGGGGAACTGGTACCCACTGAGGCCGAACTGGAGCGGCAAAGGGCTGAGCAGGCCGAACAACGGGCAGGGCGCCTGGCCCGGAAGCTACAAGAGCTAGGGGTAGATCCAGACGCCCTGTAGACAGCCAAGTAACTCAAGACAACAGATGGATCCTTAGGAGGCCAACAGCAACACAGGTAGCTTTTGAATAGCAGGCCGTAATCCCTTGGGAAAGCGCTCCCGCTTCAAGGGATAGCGATAGTTGAGTTGGGGAATGAGTCTCTCCCATTGATAGGGGTTCAAGCCAGCTACCACTGAACAGAACGGCTCTCTACTGAGCTCTAACCCCTCTTCCATGAGCCTGAGAGCTATGTTGCCTGCAGCTATCTCCAGAGTTTGATTGGCCAGTTGCGGATCCGGATCCCCTAGGAAGATCAGAGCATAGTCTTCTGGCTGAGGACTGCGCAGAATTGGCTCCAGCAAGCCCTCCAGTTCTTGGATAAGCTGCTCTGTCTCCATTTCCCAGTAGGGGAAAAGGCCCACGTTGATCTTACTCAAGCGGATCCTTTCTGATTTAGAGATTTCTGTTAGGCCATCTCTAACCACTAGCCAGTTCTCAGAAGGACTCAGCCAAACTCCTGAGTAATCGACACTATGGAGCTGAAAAAAGGCTCTGATTTCCTGCTCGAAGTCATGAACAGCTTTGCAACATCCTTGCCAGTGTCCGTAATCATCGATTTGGATGAATCCTTGGGAATGAACCTGATCATAGAAATGATGAAAAATATCCATCGTTGATTGATACCAGTCAGCATCTGCATGCAGCAGAGCAATCTCACCCACCTGCTCTCGATAGGCAGGCAAGGTGTCAGCAAACAGCCCTGGTACGGGGACAATGAGATCCCAGACCCCTAGTTCCCTGGCAATCACCTCTAAGTTCTCCGAAATGGGTGCCGCTAAAGCACCGGATCCAAAACCCGTATCGTTGGCAGCAACTCCTCGATAATCTCGATCCACCTCTGTTGGATCAGGCATACCTGAGAAGGTATCGAAAGCATATAGCCTGCGAGGTCGACGGCTGTAGTTCTTAATCACCCAGGCCAGCAAAGCTGAGCTTCCACCCCTGCAAACACCACATTCTACAAAGTTCCCAGGAATGTCTTCTTCACAAACCTGCTTAGCCAGTGAATAAAGGCTCCAAAGACGCTCAAAGCCCAGCAAGGTAAAAGATTTAACTTTCTCTAGCACCCTAGACAACTCAAGGTTACAGACCGGATAGTCCTTGAGGTGCTCTGGCAATGTCCAATTCACAGCAGGGTCTGGAATATGCTCAACGGGCTTGACATTGCCTCGCCAGGCCACTCCCATAATTTGCATGGTCTGGTAAATCATCGTGTTCCAGCCCCTGTCTCTCAAGTAATTCAAACCTTCAGCCACATCCGGCGAGGCTAGATCATGAAACAGAATCAAGGCATCCTCAGCAGCATAGCGCTCTGCCACTTGAGCATCCTGCAAGGGGGCTGGTGAGTCATGATTCCCATCGATGAAAATCAGAGACCAGCGACGATCCTCTTGCTGGGCAATCTCCTCCACCTTCCCTGGGCTATAGCCAGGGTAGAGATTGACATTAGAGCGAACTCCAGCCGAGCGAAGAGATTGATCCACACTTCCATAAATCTGGGGATCGGCCAGAGCAGGATCTACCACATCGAGAATAACTCCTCCTGCCGCCAGGTGCGCAGTTGACCAACCTAGCCAACAGCCGATCTCTAGGGCGTTTTTTCCTTGTAGCTTAAGGGCAGTATTGTACAGAATATGAGCCTCGTCCCGACTAACAAAGCCGATGGTAGGTTGACGTAGATCCGTATGCCAAAGGTGAGGAACTTCTTTCCGTAGATAAGGCCAGGGGTGAGAGCTTGGCTCGGCCGCAATCATTGAAGGAAAGCTATGGTCAAGATGTATTCTAATCTGGTTAGGCGATACGTAGTCGTATCTCTTGACCGGAGTGGAGATGATGCCTGAATACCGCAAGCTAGCTTCAATCTTAAAACCTTCAGTTGTAAGCGCAATATGAGTTGGTCTCACCTTAACGTCGGCTGTAAGATGTATGATTCCTACTGGATTGTGAGGAGGAAAAGGATCCACCCAAATCTTCCTTTGCAAATCCCATTGGGGCATCTCATAATGGGCTAGCCAGTTGCAATTTAATGGCAAAAGTTCAACTCTATCCAGACCCATATCTCTATAAATAGCCACGTTTAGAGCAAACTGGTCTGTCCACAAATCAAGGCACCTAGAAATAGCTTGACCTAATCTTTTGCCCCATATTGACCAATGAATAGACTGTCTGGCACCAGAGAACACACCAGCATTTAGCAGAGGCTCTATATCTAAGCGATCAAATTCCGTGTGGTAGAAGTAAAGGTGGTAGTGCCAAGATATCCAAGTTTGCATCCAGGGTCTATTCTTATGTTTAGCTACTAACTCTGGAACTATTGAGAGGCTCTTTCTTTTTGCTCCTAAGACAAGAAGATCAATCGCAGACCAGTCTTGCACCCAAGCATCTGCATCAATCCAAATGTAAACTTCATAACCTGGGAAATATTCAGGCAAAAAAGGTCTAGAGACCAGCGCTTTGAGGTACCTAGGCTGTTTATCGACATCAGGAACGTTGTAATTCCAATCTGGCTCTACGATATAGTCAACGTACTGACCTATCCATTGCAACTGCTCTGGCGTACACCCTACATCAAAAAATCCAATATCTACAGAGTTGCCCTGTGGCTTTTCTCGAATAGAGAGAATAGTTCCCTGAACCAATTCAAAAAACTTGCTATCGGCACCTGTAACGATGATAGTTGAGTTCATGACTTCTATCTCTCCTCTCTAAGACCTTACTTCTTGTCGAAAAGATGAAATCTGTTTATGTAGCAAAGAGCTCCCTTTTGACCGGCTATGATCTCCCCCTGCCAGAGGAGATGAGAGGGATCCAACATCTGGTCAATCTGCTTGCGGTCTTGCTCAGAAGTAAACTCCACGTAAATCACCTTGATGTCTTTGAGCTGCTCTTGCAAGCTGGTCAACACCTCCACCTCATCTCCACCTGTAGCCACCCTGAGCACATCGATGGGCTCCAAACCCAACTCCTTGAGGGCTGCCCTGGCTTCCCGGAAAGGGAGCAGCTGCTCCACTCCCCACTCGGCCTGAGGATCCTCCGGCCAGAGCCGACAAGTTCTGCAACTATCCTGCCCCGCCAGCCCCACCGGATGCACAAAGCAGTTGCCCAGGCCAAGAGCATTCTGCTGCAGCAGGTGCAAGGCCAAGGGATCCACCTCGAAACAGTGAATAGCCGCCTCAGGGCAGAAACCCCGAAAACAAACGCTACCAAGGCCTACCCCAGCTCCGATGTCGATAACCGTCTGCACCTGACTAGACAGAAACACAGGAAAGTTAAGATACGTCCTCTCGTAAAAAACGGTGTCTGGGTAGAGCCTTACCGAAAACCTGAGTTTGCCAAAGTCAAAGCCAGTCAACACTGCTTCCATTAACTTACTGGCATTGGCCAAAAGAAGTTGGTGGTCCTCTGCCAAGACAAAAGCAAAGTTAGCCCTCACAGGCCGCCCCAGCCGCTGCAAGTCCTCAGCTGTGCACACCACAGCATCAAAACTAGGCCAACTGGCTGGCTCCCCCCTCACCTCATGAACTCGCTCGGGCACTCCCTTCTGCTGCAGCAGACCACAGGGATCCCCAAACCCCTCTTCCACGTACAGCTCCAGCCGCGGCAAGTCCAGCAAGTCCGCGGCTATCACCCCAGGACAGCCTCGGCCAACAAATACCCTCAGTCGCTCCTGCACGCGATGCAGCTCTTGAATGGGCTCGTAGATTCCTAGTCGTGTGTCTATCCAGGCAGAGCTGGCCGTGCTGACAAAGTAGCGCACATCAGAGCGGGGCGAGTAACGAAAGGGCTCCGGCAGCTCTCCCCCAAACACCCAGTCCAAGAGGTTCTGGATGCGGTGGCGGGGATGCCAGTGTTGGTCGAAAGTGTGATAAGCGCGGCGGGCAATTTGAATGGCTTCTTGGGGATGGTCTAGGTAGTAGCAAACTTTTTCCAGGAGTTCGGCTTCGGAGTTGTAGGTGTCGCAGTAGGTGCTGGGCGCCAAAAGTTCGTCCAATCCTGAGGCGAAGGAGAGCTGGTCGGTGAGCAGAAAGCCCCCTGTAGAAATCACTTCCAGGTTCCTTAAGTTCAGAATCCCCATTTTGGCTGCAGTTAAAGGAAATCAGAGAATGGGCAAACCATTTGGCTGCCTCTTGGCGGTTGGCCGTTTTGATGAGGATGGGCAACTCCGCTCGCTTTATGGCTTGAACCAGGCGGGAGCGCCTAGGATGACGGGATCCTTTCTGTCCAATGAAGACAACTTTCCACCCACTCGTGGCTGACAGTGTGCAAGGAGATGAGAGGCAACCAGGCCAGGTTTTCCACGCCCGCTGCAGCAAACCAGTGCAAATGCTGGCGGTTGTAGGCAGTAGCTACATAGTCGAAGCCTTCGGTGATCCAGTAGGTCAACAGATGGTTGATGGGGAATTTCCAGTGGTGGGTGTCTCCAGCCAGTAAAACAGTTGGACGGCCAAACTTTTTGGTATTAAGAGGATTGCTGTAGTCGAAGCTCGAAGTCCAAACAACAACTAGGTCAAACCCCTTGTCTGGAATCTGCTTAGATTGCTGCACAAAGTCAAACAGGTCATAATCTTCCCCTGGACACTCCACTAGGCTTTCGAGGGGATCGACGAAGCCCAGCCCAAAGCCTTTTGCTCTAGGGCAAAGAGTAACTTGTCGCTGGGAGAGCAAGGGGGGGCGGATGTAGTCTGGTGGAGCTGGCCAGCTGAGAAGAATACGTGGGGCTGCAGCTTTGATATCCTCCATCTCCCAACCTCCCACTTGGGCATTCAGCCCTGCCAGCTTCTATGGAAGCTTATCAGCTCTAGGCTATAAAGCCAACTTCACGCCCTGGGGCTCTGGCAAAACCCTCGTCCAGCTTTCCTTTGCTGGACTCTAGGCAGAGCTTAGCCCCCAATCGCCTCAGCTTGGTTCTAGAAGCTAGGTCAACTGGTGAGGGATCCCTTTACTCTAGAGGGCAACAAGCCAAGCATAGGTTAGTTATGAGCAACCCTGCGATTGACCTGCCGAATCATCCAGTTTATCTACCCGAATGGCCCCCCACCCAAGACGAACTTCCCTACGACGACGGCGAGCCCATGGAGAGCTGGCGGCACAAGTGCCAGGCAGATTTGCTTATCTCCGTTACCCAAACCTGGCTGCAGCCGCGTTCTGATGGTTTTGTTGGCGGCAACATGTTTCTCTACTACAGCCTGGAGCAAGCCCGTAGCCGCAATTTCAAGGGGCCCGATTATTTCGTGGTTCTGAGCGTCCCCTATGTGCCAATTGAGCCGGATGCAGAGGGGCGCTTGAAAAGCGAGGTTTTGGGGCTGTACTTGGTGAAATAGCAGGGCAGCTTCCGAGACATTCAGACTAAGTGGATTCGGTGAGCTACAGAAGCAGGGGAGTTGGTGCCTACTGAGGCTGAGCAAGAACACCAACGGGCTGAGCTGGCTGAACGACGAGCAGCTCTCCTGGCCCAGAAGCTGCGGGAACTGGGCGTGGATCCGGGTACACTAGACTAGAGGAAGGGTCTAAGGACTAAGGATTCCCTCACCATGTTCTGCCAAGACCTCGCGCAGGATCTTGCCTCAGAACTGGAGCAAGCCCGAAGCCTCACCCAGCTATTGGATTGGGCCTTAGCTCGTCTTCCTGCTCAACAAATCTTCTGTCAGATTGGCTGGGAAGAATCCGCAGCTATTTTGCAGGTAATGCTTCGCTATACTGAAAAACTAGCAGTAATCCTGTGGGATCCTCTGCAGAACTCATTCCAAAAGCTGACCAGCACAGAAGATATCCAAACCCAAATTTCTCAGTTGGGATTAGAAGAACGGGTTCTTCTCCTAGAGGGTTCCATTCCTACCCTCCTGGCAGATCTTGGCGAATGGTTCCCAGAGACTCAGGTTGGGGTTTGCTTCTGGACTGAGCTTACGGACTACCGCACCTGCCTACTTCAGTCTTTACTGATGCGAGATTATTTGGCCGACTCAGCCCTGTACTTAGTTAACCATTGCCACTACGGAGCCATAGCCCAAGCCAGCCTAGATTTGATGGGGGTGGATCCCAGCTTTCACCTGCAAAAGATTTTTCACAATCTGGGTCAAGGTATCTATCTCCTAAGCTGGGATCCCCAGCGCAAAGGTTTAAGCGAACGAGACCTGGCTTACATCCAAGCAACTGCCCCTGGATTATTGCTATCTACCAGTCCACTGTTCCTCACCTTTGCTCAGCCGGATCCACCGGAGCCAGCGCGGTTTTATCCCTGCAGGTACGTTAAGCTAGATAACTTCCTACCTGCTGAAGTCAACCAAGCAATTCTAGAGCATGCCATCGCTCACCAAGATAAGTTTATCCCCTCCAGAAGCTATAGCCAAAACAACACCGAAGCTGAGTCACTGAAGTTTCGGCGATCCTTACGTCTGGATTATGCTTATTTTCAAGAGTATGGATCCCTGCTGAGAGAAAAAATTGCGGCAGTGGCTCCCGATATCTTTGTTAAGCTTGGTATTGAAGATTTTGGTATTCAAATCTTCGAAATGGAGATGGTTGCTAGCCATGATGGTTGCTACTTTACCATGCATGCTGATAACTCCTACCCGCAAACCGCTTTTCGACAAGTGAGTTGTGTATATTACTTTCACAGAGAACCAAAGCCCTACCGAGGAGGTGAGCTGCGTATCTATGACACGCAGAGGCAGAAGCCACACCCACCAATCCTGTACGGAACCTATGACGAGGTGATCCCGACCAACAACAGCATCGTCTTTTTCTCCAGCAGCTGTCTGCATGAGATCCTGCCAGTGTTCAGCCCTAGCCAAGCCTTCGCTGATAGCCGCTTCACTATCAACACATGGCTAGGATCCGAGCAATACACCTAAAGGCTTGCAGCTCCACTATGGCCAGAGTTTGTATTGTAACCACTGTTCGAGATCCAGGCCTATGCCTAGAGTCATTTATTCGCTATCACCTTGCTATTGGGATCGACCATATTTACGTCTTCTTTGACGATCCAGAGGATCCTGCTGTACAGATAGCGCTTAAGTTTTCCAATGTAACAGCTATTCCCAACGACGAGGCTCTACAAGTTCAACAAGCGTTATGGAATGTTCTCTATCCCACATGTGAGCCCCACATCGGCTATGAAGTTATGGCTCGCCAGATCCTTAACGTAGAAACTGCTATACAGCTTGCTCTAGAGCAGGAAATGGACTGGATTCTTCATATTGATGGAGATGAGCTTTTTTATCCTGGCCAGATGTCAGCTTCAGATTATTTTGATCAATTAAGCAGTAACATATCCCAAGTTAGGTTTCTAAACTACGAGGCAGCTCCCGAAGTATTTGACATCGGCGATTACTTTCACGAGGTCACGTTATTTAAGAAGAATCCTGCTACCTTGAACCCTGAATTCTACACTCAGTTTCGAAGTATCTCTGGTAAGAGCCAATACTTCCTAGCTTACCAAAATGGAAAATCGGCAGCTCGGCTCCATCCTGATCTTTTGCCCAATGGCGTACACGGCTTTGATGTTCCTGAAAATTATACCTTGGTAACATCTTTACCCTGCGTTTTGCACTACTTGAACTGCGGATTTCAGAACTACTACAAGAAATACGCCCAACTAGGAAACTTTCCTGATTACTGGTGGGGCTCAAAATCTACACCTATCTGCTTCCCTTTTCACTTGGCCTCACGGGATGCCTACTGCTCAGGAGATATGGCTTGCATGGCAGCCCTCTATCAAGAGTTCGTACTTTATGACAATCCTGCAATCAACCAGAACCTCATCGAAAAGGGTATTCTTACTCGCATCTCCTACCCATCACAGTTACTGTCCTCGCTCTAGTTCACTGGTTTAGCCTAGAGCCCTTGCCTACTCTTGAGGGAGACTGGAGCAACTGAAATAAAAAAGCTCCCCACAGGGAGCCACGGGGTACATAAAGTAGAGATAAAAACTAGTCAAAGACGTTGCAGCTCTTACCAACGAAGGTAGGTAAAGTCGTCACTACTGGTTCCTGCGCTCCCAGCCCAATGGTGCATTGAATTCTGCTGCCAGAAGCGGTGATGTACTTATCGTTATTTGCTGTGGTGTCCCAGCGTATTCCCTGAGGCGAAACAGAAGAAATATTGGTGGCCACTGGTGTCTGGTAGTTGGGAGCGCTCCACGGGTCATTCATGTATTTATCCTGCTTAGCGCCGCAGTAGGTTGTGGGGCAGCCGTACTTAATCGTAGTGTAGTCACTAGGATACTGGGAGAAGTCCAGCCGATAGACTTCAGAAGCACGACCTACCGCAGTAAGAGCTGCCTGGGCTTCAGCCGTGCGGGAGCGGCGCACTTGGTTCAAGAACTGCGGGATCGCCACCGCCGACAAAATGCCGACGATCACAATTACCACCAGAAGCTCAATCAGGGTGAAGCCCTTAGACGCAGAGAGGATATGCTGAGCTAGCTTGGCCCGAAACAGAGACTGACGAGACTTCGCACTCATGGTACTCGATCCTTTGACAACCTAGAGAGTTAACCGTGCAGGTTACCTGCCGCTATTAACTTACCCCGCTGGCGGGCAGTTCATAACAGTCCCCTCCCACGGAGTGCAATTGCGGATCTCTGCTAGGGGCAGCCCAAAAACCGGTGGTCTAGCTGAGCTGGCTGCAGCGGGGCAAACTAGGACTAGTGCTCTCCTTCCCACCCATGAACCCTACACTGCAAGCCCAGATCCTGGAAGCTAGGCAACTGCTTCAGCAGGCTCCCAATGCCTTTGCAGAGTGGCTGGTGGCTTTCTACCGAGAGCAAGACGCAAAGGGTTGGCGGGAGTTTTTGCGGGGCTTCTGTGACCTCCCCTCATCTTCATTGGCTGATGAGTCGGCTTCTCCCTCTGAGCCAGAGGCAATCACCCTATCGGCGCTGGAGCAGGCCTTGGTTGCCAACCGGCTGAACCTTGCCTACCAGCTCTACACACCTTTGGTAGAAGCAGGAATCCTGCCGGCAGAGAAGGTGGTAGAGGTGTTGCTATCCTTGGCAGAAAGCCTGGAAAAAAGCTCCACTGAAGATTCGCAGCAACAACGTTTCCAGGTTTGCCTGAAGCTGCGCGAGCTGGCTTTTGAGCTGGATCCATTCCGGCGGGATAACACCCAGGTTCTACTGTTGCGATCCCTGCAAGCTCAAGACGAGCTGGCCGTGGGCTTTTACGGGCAGGCTTTGGCGGAGCAATTGGCCAGTTTGGGAGAAGAGCAGACCCTAGACATTACCCAGGAGCCCCTCCTGACTCAACTTCTCACTCGGCTATGGGATGACGGCTACCTGGATTTGTTTTTTGAGGTGGCCACAGCTTTACAAGCTCGTCTTTTGGAGGACCAGAAATCCGGATTTGCTGCTTTGCTAGCCCAGCTAGCCAATGCGGTGGATCCCGAGCAGGCGAAGCGCTATGAAGGTTTGTGGACGATAGAGGACTTAATCGGTGACTTTTTTCAGAGGGCAGCCCGCGCCTTCTTCCAGAACTCTACCAGTGATGGCTATTCCATTTTAGGAGAAGCTCTCATCACGGCGGCCGAGAGCTCACAGGTGCAAGAGAACTTTACTCTTCGTCTATCTCTTCTGTCAGAATCCATGGAGAAATTGATCCATGCTGCACAGCTGGAACGGGTAAACTTTGTTATCCAGAAAATTATAGACTTAATTTTATCGAGGGAAGCCGACTTAGAATCACTAAGAATTAACGATGAAAATCTACTCGAGAGTCTAACGATTGCTAAAGCCATTCTGTTTCGAGTTTGCTTTTGTTGGAGTTATCTAACTGACGATCGCTCTCTGATTCGTCATTACCAACAAATTGGTGGTAGAATCTTTAACGACTGCCTAAGCTTAATGGCTTCTCAGCGAGACTTTCTTTGGTCGGAATATTGGCAGAAGAATCAGCAAGACTACTGCGGATCTGGCAGAACTAAGCGAAAGCTGAGGGTAGGCTTTCTGGGTAACTGCTTTCAGCGACATTCGGTTGGCTTTCTCAGTGAGGCTACTCTCAGGAACCTATCTCGCGATCTTCTGGACGTTGTCTACTACTACTACCAGGGGTGGAAAAATGAAGATATGGCCAGTCATGACAATATGTATCGAAAGTTTCGCTCTCACGAAAATCTCCATTTTCGCTTTTTTCCAGGAGAAACCAAGCCGCCTCAAGTAGCTGCCCAAGCTCGTGAGGATCGCATCGATATCATGGTTTTTATGGACTCCCTTACCAGTCACGATGCCAGCATCGTAGCAGCTTTGCGGGCCGCTCCTATCCAAATTGGCTGGCTTGGTGGAGATGCTGTCGGTTTGCCGGAATTTGACTACTTCTTTGCCGATCCCCATATCCTTCCTGAGGAGGCCCAAGCCGACTACCATGAAAGAATTATTCGTTTGCCCAGCTACTGTGCTGTTGATCATCTGGACGTCTGTGCTGCCAACGAGGTAGACTTTAAGACTAGTCTGAGAATAGAGCCGAAAAATGTTGTTTTCCTAACCGCAGCTAGTGCTTACAAACGTACTCCCAAATGTATCGACGCTCACCTGCAAATCTTAAAGGCCGTTCCCAACGGAGTTTTGATTGTCAAAGGATCAGGAGAAATTGCTACGGTTATTAGACACTACCAGGAAAGAGCCAAAGAGCTGGGCGTTCTCGATCGCGTCCGATTTCTTGCTCAAGCCAGCAGTGTGGAAGAGCATCGTGGCCAACTAGCCTTAGTGGATCTCGTTCTGGATACCTTCCCCTACACAGGTGCAACCCACACCATGGAAGCTCTCTATATGGGTGTGCCAGTCCTTACCCTAGTGGGCAGGCATTACTATGGCCGAATGAGTTACAGCCTGCTGAAAAATGTTGGCCTCGAGGATTGCATCACCTGGTCGGTGGAGGAGTTTATTGAGCGTGGGATCCAGCTAGGCAATAATCCAGAACGCTTGGCTAAAGCTAAGCAAACTATTCGAGATTCATATCACAGATCAATAGTATGGGATCCAAAGCGGTTGGCTAAAGCCATGGAGAGAGTTTTCTTCGAGCTAGCTTATGAGCATCAACTTATTCAATCTATTCCTCCTCTAGAAGATTGCCAAGCTGAGCCCAAGCCCGCTGAGTCTATTCGTCTTCATATTGGAGGTAAGCAGCCTCATCCAGACTGGAAGATTCTAGATAGTCAGGTAGGAGACCATGTGGATTATGTTGGAAGCGCCATTGATCTCAGTCAATTTGAAGATAACTCTATAGAAGCCATCTACGCTCCCTATATTCTGCAGCGCTTTAACTACACACGTGAACTACCTACTGCTCTCAAAGAGTGGCACCGGGTTTTGCGCTTTGGGGGCCAGTTGATGATCAGTGTCCCAGATATGCCTACTCTCTGCCGTCTTTATCTGAAGGATGAAGTTTCTTTAGAGCAGAGGTTTCGCATTATGCGTATGATGTTTGGTGACCAAGTAGATGAGCAAAACTACCATAAAGTTGGCTTCTCGTGGGAATACTTATTTGCTTTACTTGCTCAGGTAGGTTTCAGGGTTATTCGAAAGGTGGACAGATTTGGGCTGTTCAATGATTGCAGCGATATGGTCTTTCTCGGGGAACCAGTTAGCCTAAATGTAGTTGCAACTAAGTAGGGGTGCAACTTCAGCAACCGGAATACGGTGTATTGAGCCGCTTGTCGATCTAAAAGCTTACTCAGGAGTTAGATTTGCAGTTTAACCCAAAGAGCGCAGGGACTCCATTAGCTGCTTGGGTGTCATCTGCTCGTAGGGCTCGAAAGGCTGGTGGATCCAAGGGTTATCCGGCAAATAGTCCACATAGTAGTCGGGTTGATAGACGGAGGCGGCCTTGTACCACAGTACGCCGGTGCGGATCTCCTCGATGTAGAAGCCGTAGTGGTGCTTGAGCCAGTGGACAGAGCGCTTTAGGGTCATGCCGGAATCGACTAAGTCGTCCACCAACAACACGTGGCTGCCCAGGTTGGCGGTGGTCATGGCCAAATCCCGCGAGAAAATTAGCTGCCCTCGCTGGCGATTGCCAGGGCCGGAGTAGGAGGAAGCGGCAAGAATTGCTAGAGGGAGATCGAATAGGCGGGCCAGAGTGTCGCCAATGCGCAGCCCCCCTTTGGCGATGCAGACAATTTGGTTAAACTCCCAGCCGCTTTCGTAAACCTTGACGGCCAGCTCTTCGATTTTGCGGTGGTAGTCGGCCCAGGTGATGGAAATCTCGTGCAAGGGATCCCTCTCCAGCTCTAACTATCTATATCGCACCTAGCCAGCTTGGAGATGGCAACCTAGTTCAGGGGGATCACCTTTACCCAGTGGGAATAGGCGGGATCCCGGTTTTCCATGATGGCTGTGAGCTTCTGCCGCAGTTGCTCGGTAATGGGGCGGGACGACGGCAGGACGTACTGCTCGATCTGGCGGATGGGCGTGATCTTGGCGGCGGTGCCAGTGAGGAAGGCCTCGTCAGCGATGAACAGCTCTGACTTATCGACAGGGCGTTCTTGGGTGGGGATCCCTAGGTCGCGGGCCAAGGTGAGGACGCTGTCGCGGGTGATCCCTTCTAGGATGTCCTGGTCGAAGCTGGGGGTAATCAGCACGCCGTTGCGCACGATGAAGATGTTCATGCCCGAGGCTTCGCTCACTTTGCCCTGGGAGCTGATTAAGATAGCTTCGTCGAAGCCAGACTGTACTGCCTCGGTCTTGGCCAGGGAGGAGGTAATGTAGGCACCAGTGATCTTGCCCCGCAGCGGTAGGCTGCGATCCTCCTGGCGGGCCCATGAGCTGATGCGGCAACTTACCCCTTCCGGCGAGAGGTAGTCTCCCAATTCCAACCCGTACACGAAGAAGTCTTTCTCGATGTTGTGCAGCCGCGGTGAGATGCCCAGGTCGGAGGTATACACCAAGGGGCGGATGTAGAAAGAGGTGGAAGGGCGGTTTTTCCGGATCAGCTCCACAATGACCTGCTCGATCTTCTCCGCAGGCAAATCGAAGCAGAGTAGGCGAGCACTTTGGCTTAGCCGTCGGCAGTGGCGATCCAGGCGAAACACCAGCACTTGATCCGGATTTTGCGGATCGGGGATCCCGCGCAGGCCGCCAAACGCTGCCGTCCCGTAGTGCAGAGCATGGGTGGCAATGGAGATCTTCGCCTCGGCAAAGGGAACGATCTGGCCCTGAAAGTAGGCGTAGGGCAGAAAATCGGGCATGGTCGGCACCTACTGCAGCAGGAAAAGGGGTAGGAATATTATCGCCGATTGACGCAGCAGCGGGAGTCCGCCGTTCTCTAGCCCACCTGACGGGCGCCAGAAAATCAAGGGCCGGAGGCGCTCTAAGCTAGAATGCTGTCTATCCGTCTTGCTGCTCCCCTAATGGACGACCCTCCTTTAGGCTTGGCACCTAGCTCTAAGCTTGCGTGGGGAGAGGCGTCTCTCAGTCTCCTCTGGATTATTGCCCTTCTCCTCATCAACGCTTTCTTTGTGGCGGTGGAGTTTTCCTTGGTGTCGGCGCGGCGCTCCCGCATGGTGCAGTTGGCCGGTGAGGGGAACCGCCAGGCGGCAATGGTCCAAAAAGCCCAGGAGCAGTTGGAGTATGCCCTCTCCACCGCCCAGTTGGGCATCACCCTAGCCAGCGTCCTGTTGGGCTGGATCGGGGCTACCCAAGTGGCGCCGACGCTGTTCTTGGCTCTGAGGCAACTGCCCTGGTTTCAGGGTATGGATCCCGCTCTTGTGCAAGGTGGGTCGGGGGTAGTGGTATTTTCACTCCTCACCTATTTGCAGATCGTGTTGGGGGAGCTGATCCCCAAGACTCTGGCCATTCTCTACTCGGAGCCAATTGCCCTAAAGCTGGCCTGGCTCAACCGACTGGTAAGCCGCTTTTTACATCCTTTTGTGGAGCTCCTGCGGTTTTCCTCCCGCTGCGTGCTGCGCCTTTTGGGCGTCTGCGTTCCGGAGGCTACTTCTTTTTACAGCACGATGACGGTGGAGGAGCTACAGCTGCTGATTGCCTCGTCGGTGGAGTCGGGCAACATCGAGGCGGAGGAGCGGGAGCTGTTGAGCAACATCTTTGAGTTTGGCGAGACAGTGGCCAGCGAGGTGATGATCCCGCGCACCAGCATCGACGCCGTGCCCGAAACCGCCACAGTCCAGGAGGTGCTGGCGGAGGTGGCCGAATCAGGGCATTCCCGCTACCCGGTCTACGGCGAGTCTTTGGACGACATCCGGGGGCTGATTCACGTCAAGGAGCTCATTGGCGAGCTGGCCAAGGGATCCTTGGATTTGCACAGCCCCATTGCTCCCTTCATTCGGGAGGTTCACTTTGAGCCGGAAAACAAGCTGATCGCAGAGCTCTTGCCGGAGATGCAGCGGCACCACTGGCCGATGGTGGTGCTAGTGGATGAGTTTGGCGGCACGGCGGGCCTGATCACCATCCAAGACCTGGTGGAGGAGATCGTCGGCAAGCTCTCCGATGGCCCAGATCCCAAGGCGAAGGAGCCGGATATTCAGGAGCTGGACGAAAATACCCTCCTCATCCAGGCCCAGTTGGACATTGAAGAGGTCAACGAGCGCTGCCACCTTAACCTCCCCTTGCATGAGGATTACCAAACGCTGGGAGGCTTTTTGATTTACCAGCTGCAGAAGATCCCGCGCGTAGGGGAAAGGTTTACCTACCAAGGCCTCGAGTTCCAGGTGGTGCGCATGGAGGGGCCGCGGGTGGATCGGGTGAAGGTTGTCCGCCATCGCCGCAACTCTCCCAGCCCCCTGCCGGCACTCCCCCCCGCCCAGACGGCGAAGCCTGGCAGTTGAGGAGCTAGGTTTTGACGACTTTGAGGGTCTGCAGCCGCACGTCTTCGGGGCCGTTGATGAAGCCGCCCGCCTCGTGCACCAGCAGCAGATAGTCCACTGCCTCTTGGGTTACCTCTTCGCCAGGCACCAAAATGGGGATCCCAGGCGGGTAGGGGGAAATGATTTCGGCACAGATGCGGCCCACAGCTTCTTGAAAAGGGATCCGCTCGATGGGGGCAAAAAAGGCCTGCCGCGGCGAGAGCCGTTGGGGCGGGAGGGGGGGGCGTTTCAATTCGGCCAGGCGCCGCAGTTTCTCGGCCATTGCCAGGGAAGGCGGGGATCCCTGGGCATACTTCGACAAAGCCGCAAAGCTCTCCACCAGCCGGTCGATATCCCGCTGGGTGTTGCCGAGGCTAACAATAAAGACCACGTTGTGCAGGGTGGACATCTCCGGCTGCACGTGGAAGTGCTCGTTGACCCAGTCGTGGGCGTCGAAGCCAAAGAGGCCCAGCCCCGACACCGTCACGGTCAAGCGGGTGCGATCCAAATCGAAAAAGCCGGGAGTGGAGCCAATGCGTTCCGGGCCAAAACAGAAGATCCCGGAAATACGGTTGAGGCGGGCGCGGGCCTGATCCGCCAAAGCCAGGGCTTGGCCCAGGAGAACTTCCCCTTCCAGGGCCATCTGCCGCCGTGCCACATCCAGCGACATCATCAGCACATAGCTGGGGCTAGTCGATTGCAGCAGTTGCAGGATGTTGCGCACGCGGTTGGGGTCGATACGGGATCCCTTGAGGTGCAGCATCGACGCCTGGGTCATGCCGGAGATGACTTTATGGGTGGACTGCACCACCAGGTCAGCCCCGGCTTCCAAGGCGGAGAGGGGCAGTTCTGGGTGAAAGCCAAAGTGGGGCCCGTGGGCTTCGTCCACTAGCAGAGGCAGGTTGTGGGCATGGGCAATGGCTGCCAGCGCTTCTAAGTCGCAGCAAACCCCGTAGTAGGTGGGGCTGACCACCAACACGCCCTTGGCGTCGGGGTGCTGGGCCAGCGCTTGCTCCAGGCTGGCAGGGGTGATGCCGTGGGCAATGCCCAGCTCCAAGTCAAAATCTGGCTCAATGTAGACGGGCACGGCCCCAGAGAGGATCACGCCGGCGATGGCCGACTTGTGACAGTTGCGCGGTAGTAGGATCTTGTCCCCTGGGTCGCACACCGCCATCACCAGGGTTTCTACGCCACAGGTGGAGCCGTTGACCAAAAACCAACTGCGATCGGCGCCGTAGGCCGCTGCAGCCAGCTCCTGGGCCTCCCGGATCACCCCATCGGGATCGTGGAGGTTGTCCACCTCCGGCAACTCGGTCAGATCCGCCCGGAAGACGTTCTCTCCCAAAAACTCCCGCAAGTCGGTGGCGATCCCCCGTCCCTGCTTATGGCCGGGCGTGTGAAAGGGAGCCTTATCCAAGCTGCAATAGTGGCGGATGGCCTCAAAAAGAGGGGCCCGCTCCTGGGCTTTGCGATCCAGCAGGCGCAAGCGATGAGACGCTCTGGACAGATGAGATAGAACCACAGGCCACTCCTCAACACACCAGGTGGACGTCTCTGTAATTATTCACCCCAGTGGGGGTTAAGTCCACCGCCGCTACATTTCCTGCTAGCCTGGGTTTCAGGTAGCTTTTTGCCTGCGATGCTTAGTATTGCTGGCTGGAGTTGCCCCCACGGTTGGGGCTTTGCCAATCGGCCTGTTGCCGGGATCCCTTTGCTGCTGAGGGGAGCGTGAACGAGTCCGCGCCGACATCACTAGCTACGAGGCCAACGCATATCTGGAGTTTTTCGGCCTGCGGGGCCCTCTAGAGGCAGAGCTGCCCAAGGTGAGAGAGTACAGAGAAGAACTGCGGGGTGGACGGTATACCTTAGGGCTTCTGTTATTCTCCCAAGGTTTCCTTATTAACAATGGCAGGAAAGCTACCAGAAGAGAATGCAAGGCTTCTTTGGCCGAGATGTGGAGGTGCAACTGGGGCAGCCCCAAGAAAATCAGGTGGAATTGGCGCTTG
>NZ_JANSHU010000021.1:0-41424 GCF_047461755.1 Synechococcus sp. R65.1
GTGGAAGTGCGAAGATGGACAACCTAACCTTAATCCAACCGTTAAGTTCTGTCAACTCTCCCTCAGCAAATCCTGGCTTAGCGGAGAGTGGGGGAGAAGAGGGCTTCTAGAGCCTGGGCGAGGGTTGGCTCCATGACCACCCGGTCTTCGTAGGCGGCGATGACCCGGGTAAGCTGAGGCAGGCGGCTCTGTTCCGCCTCCAGGTAGAGAGGCTGGACATAGAGAAGGGAGGTCTCGATGGGGATAACCAGCAGGGTACCCAGGTTAACCCGCGACCCATGTTCATTCCAGAGGGCAATTTGCTCGGAAATGGCGGGATCCTGGTTCACCCGCGCCTCCACCTGCTCCGGGCCGTAGATGAGACGCTGCTTGGAGAACTCATACACCAGCAACTTGCCGTAGTTTTCCCCATCGCAGCGGGCGGCCATCCAAGCCACCATGTTTTGCTTGTTGAGGGGGGTGAAGGGAGAGAGCAAGACGAACTCAGGTTCGTTGGGGGATCCCTTTTGCCGCTCCTCCGGCAAGGTGAGGATGAGGTACTGGGGCTGCATGGGGAGGCGCCGTCCCTTGCGGAATTGGTTGGGGATCTGCCACTGGTCTTCCCGGTTGTAGAAAAGGCGGGGATCTGTCATGTGGTAGGTGGCAAATTGCTGGGCCTGCAGTCGGAAGAGATCCTGGGGGTAGCGGAGGTGCTGCCGCAGCGGCTCCGGCATGGCCTCCAGGGGCTTGAACAGCGTGGGGTAGATGCGGGCGTAGGCTTGGATGAGAGGATCCTGAGGGTCAGCTATGTACCAGTTGATGCTGCCGTTGTAGGCATCCAGCACCGCCTTGACGGAGTTGCGGATGTAGTTGAAGGGAAAGTCAGGCAGGTACTCGGAGTAGGGGTAGTGGCTGCTGGTGGTGTAGGCGTCGAAAAACCAGTAGAGCTTACCACCTTGAATCACCAGGTAGGGATCCTGGTCGTAGAGCAAAAAGGGCATCACCTGGCGCACCCGCTCGCGGATTTGGCGGCGGTAGAGAAAGCGGGTGTTGGGGGAAAGCTCACGGCTGAGGAGAATGCGCAGATCCCGGAAGTGCCAGGCATAGAGAAAGCGCTGCCAAAGGTGAGGAATGGGGACACCCCCTGTGCCGCGGTAGCTGCTGTAGACGTAGTGGTCGGCAGCAGGGTAGTCCAGCTCCCTTGCCTCTGCGCCGACAAACACCTCGGTGGTGGTTAGCTCGCCGTAGTAGAGGGCCGGCTGATCCACCTGCAGCACCTCCGCTACCTCCGGGTAGCGCGGGGAAATCCGCGGTGGGATATCTGCCAGAAAAAAGTCTGGCAGCCCCTCCGGAGTAACCACGTTAACTGGGCTGAGGGTGAGGCCATAGCCGTGGGTGTAGAAAAAGCGCCGGTTAACCCAAGTTTGGGCCGCTGGCGGTACCTGGGCAAAGTCCAGCTCGCGTGCTGCATGCATGACTTGGCGCAGCTCTCCCCCTATGCGGTAGCGATCCACATCCACATAGGGAAACTGGTAGTAGGGGCGGATCTCCTGGAGTTGGCGGTAGGTGGCCAACAAGGGCTCCGCATCCCAAAGGCGCACGTTGCTCAGGGTAGATTGATTCTGCTGCAGGATCTCCCAGGTAAGGGATCCCTCCTCCGGGAAGGGCTTGACCTCCACCTGGGTTAAGCCAAAGCCGGCGCGGGTAAAACGGATGTTGTGCTCGAGGTAGGGGCGTTCCAGCTCCAGCTCGTTGGGGGTAACCAAGAAGGTCTGCACCAAGTGGGGGTAAAGCCGGGTAGTTAGTAACCCAAACCCCAGGTAGGCTCCCCACAGCAGAGCTGGCGCCAGTAGGGAGCTGGCCCAGGGGGGGCACCAGGATTTGAACAAGGGAAGGTTGAGGCGGATCCCTTGGCGGGCCAAGGCCCAGAAGCCAAGGGCAGTTAGAAAAGCCACCCCACTCATCAAAGTGGTAGCTGGCAAAGTGGCGTGCACATCGGTAAAACCGGCTCCAAAAACCACGCCGCGGGTGGAGTAGAGTAACTTGTAGCGCTCCAGCCAGTGGCCCCAGGCCCGAAGCAAAAACAGAGCTCCCCCCAGGATGAGCAAGTGCCGCTGGGCAAACAGGGAAAGGGCCAGCGTCAGCCGCTGTTCCGAGAGTCCCAGCTCCACAAAGTAGATGAGAGCAACGGCAACCAAGGTCAATAGCACCAGGTTGAAGCACCAGTGCTGGAGCTTTTCCCAAAAGGGCAAGCTGAAAAGAAAAAAGCCCAGATCGCGGTTAAAGATTGGATCCGACTCCCCCACAGGCACTTGGTGCAGCCAAAGCAGCAGCGTAAACCAGTGCTGGGAAAGAAACCAGGCCAAGCAGCCGCTCAGGCCCAGCGCAATGGCCCAGGCCCAGGCTGGGTCTGCTCCCCGCCAGCAGGCGCGGATGTTGACTCCTACCACTGCCAGGGCAAAGACAAAGGCGCCTAGGCCCAGCCCCCAGCGGGCAAATACCCGTGTCCAGAGCACTGGCAGGGCGTTCAGTTCGGCAAACCAGGCCAGATCGACGTAGAAAGAGGCCAAGGCCGTAATGGCCAGGATCCCTAGCCCCGCCCAGAGCAGCAGGAGCACGCCTCGCCGCAGCCGTTGCATGGCTTCATGGCAGCTTGTTCAAACTTGCCCTCGATCCTAGCTGCTGCACCGCCTCCAACAAGCCCGCTGGACCACCATCCACCCGCACCACCGGGATCCCAGCCTGGGCTTGCAGGTCTTGCCAGGTGAGGTCATCTAGGAAGCGCTCCCCATCCTTGAGGGTAATCTGGGGCAGAAGCAGGCCGTCGTAACTTGCCAGGTTCTCAACCGATTTCAAGGCGTTGAGGATGTCCTGCCCTGTCAGCAGCCCGGTTACCGTCAGGGTTTGTCCCCAGAATTGGCTGGCAAGGGGCAAAAGATGTAACTGCAACCTGTGGATGCGGTTCATCCGCTCTACCACAGGCTGGAAGGCTCGCTCCACCGCATTGCCCACCACCCAAAGCAATTTGAGAGGAGCAGGGATCTCCAGCGGCAGTTTGAGCTGCTCGAATTGGCTGAGAAAAAGCCGCAGGGATCCCACCCCGTTGCCCAGTTGGGGGTAATCTTCGTAGTGCTTTTCCGGCGGCAATTCCCGACCCGCCAGCAGATACCACTCATCGGCTAGCCAGGCAAAGGTGGATCCCAACTCTTGCCGAAACTGCGCCTGTAGCGCTTCCACCTGATCGATCACCTCCGCCGCCTTGGCAGCATCCACCGGGATCAGCTCATCATTGGGGGGGCGAAAGCGGGTCAGCCCCACTGGCACCACTGCCGCCGAGAGGACGGTTGGGATCCCTTCTTCTGGCCGACGAAAAGCGGCTAGATCCAAGAGCGTGCGGGTGAGGTGCTCCCCATCGTTCCAGCCTGGGCAGACCACCACCTGGGCATGCAGTTGCAGGCGGTGTTGGCGAAACCAGGCCAACTGCTCCAGGATGAGGCCGGCGCGGGGGTTTTTGAGCAGGCGGCTGCGCAGCTCCGGCTCGGTGGCATGTACCGACACATAAAGAGGAGAAAGGCGCAGGCGGGCAATGCGCTCCCACTCGGGAGCGGTCAGGTTGGTGAGGGTGAGGTAGCTGCCGTAGAGAAAGCTGAGGCGGTAGTCGTCGTCTTTGAGATGCAAGGTTGCCCGCATCTCAGGGGGCTGTTGGTCGATAAAGCAAAAGGGGCAGGCGTTGTTGCATTGGATGAGGCCATCGAACAAAGCCGTCTCAAACTCCAGCCCCAGATCCTCGTCAATGTCTTTTTCCAGCTCAACCGTGCGCGGGATTCCTTGGCTGTCCAGGATCTCCAGGCAGAGATATTCCTCAGCAATGAGGAAGCGATAGTCAATGAGGTCGCGGGGCCGCTCGCCATTGATGCTCACCAGCGCCTCCCCCGGTTGAATGCCTGCCTTTGCCGCCAGGGATCCGGGCAGGACGGCGCTGATACGGGCGGGCTTGACGCTAGCGCGGGACATAGCGCGCCCAAGGCGGGACTGCGTTGCCAAGAGAACTCAAACCTACTCTAAACAGCGGCGAATCGCTGCTTCCAGCTCCGACTGGCTGAGGTCGGTAACCACAAAGACCTCCTGCACGCTGCTGCCTTTGCGGGCAACTAACTTGTACCCACCTCGAATGGGCACAGAAACCCGCAACTGCAACTGCGGGATCCGCCCGCGAGCGCAAGATAAGGCACCTGGCGTTACAGTTTTAATGCCGGGTTGTCGGGTTAAGCGCTCCAGAACAGGGATCAAGCCAGAGATGTGAGTGGAATGGTTCCAAACTAAGCGACCAGAAGGCTCAGACATAGTGGCAGACTAACGGTAAGGAGAGGCTAGACTTCCATGATAGGCTCTCGCCTTTGCGACTGAGAACAAAGAGACTGGCCTCCCTCAAGCTTTAGCAAACTTTTAAGTACAAGTACTTTCAGAAGGTTTTCTTTGTGCTAGTCTGATGGCACCAAGGACAAGGAGCTGCTGATTTATGGTTGCTGAGTAAGTCATCCTAGACATTCCCGAAGCCATCCTGAAAGGCCTGCAAGATGGCACCTATGAGCGCATAGGCGGTGTTGTGAGAGAAGTGGCTTCTAAGCGGGTGGTAGCCTGGCTGAGAGAAACTGGAGGCCTGACACTTGCAGATAGCATTGGTAAATGAATTCCCGGGTTGGACATTGTCAACGGGATTATTGCCAACATTCAGTTGGGACAAATTAACCTAAAATTAATCGATATCGGGAATACACTGAATACCATCTTAGGCTTGACTTAATTCAACACCGCTCTTGGTCTAGCTAACTTGGGTTTGTCTGCCATAGGCTTTGCAGTCGTCATCTCCAAGCTTAATCAAATTGATTCACGGATCCAAAATCTTCAGGCCTCCATCTCTGAAATCAAGAATAAAATAGACAGATCGATCTTTGCTAAAACTAGGTCTGCGATTGAAGTTGCAGAAATAGCTCTAAAGATGTCTTCTTCGTCCAGCAGGAGGCGGCTGGTGAGCGAGGTCATTCAACCCTTACTTGAGGCTGAGCACTATTATCAAGCTGCTTGGGATTCTGACTGGAATGAAGGTAACTGTATTTTGTCCCGTGAGTACATCTTAATCCTATCTTTAGTCTATGTTACAGAGACTAAGTGTTACTTAGAGCTTGAAGAGCACGAGATGGCTCTTAAGCGCTTGGCTGAGGCCGAGGAGATTCTGAAACCTCGTATTAGGAAGTACGTCAAGCTTCTTTTTGAAGATCCTTCAGGATATCTTCACAGTGCCTGTCAAGGAGTTAGACCGTCAAGCATTTTGGAAATTCTTAAGTATGTAACGGCTGAGTCAAATGTAGATAAGCTGTTTGATGAACATATACGCACAGCTATTTTCAACAGATGTAGCATCGAATCCTGGACTGATAGCATACCGCTAAGATCTAGGAATGCTATCCTTGCCCTCGTTGCCCCATCTTTGGTTGGAGTAGAATGGACGTTATGGGATCGCATGCCGTGGAACACTGGCGCTCGGAGAGAAGTCATCCTCGGTTTGATGTCTCGAGCTAATCAAGTTATAGCGGCTGCCCAGTCCATGATTGAATTGCACAGAAGATTGGAAGGCTACAGACACGAAATCAATGAAATGGTTCGGCTTGGCCTTAGCTTCCGGGAATGGCAAGATCTGGTTTTGCCGCCAAAAAGCTCGTCTGAGGATCAGGACTCCAAGATTTTGCTCCTCCTGCCGGCCTAGGATCAATGCCAGGGGGATTCTATTGCTGCTTTAACCCCGTCCTAAGTATCAGCCACACTGGAGAAAGCTGCCGTCCCAACAGCTCTCTGAGTATGGCTGGCTCTTCTTCCCAGGCCGTAGCTCTGTCTGTCCCCAACCGCTTGCTGACAGAAAGGGATCTAGTCCCTCTCCTCCCGGCGCAGCCGCTGCAGGGCAGAAAGAGGCTTCTCCTCTTCCGACTGCTTTTCTGGGGTTGCTACCGGCAGAGGAGCTGTTTTGTTTTTCTCGGGTTCGGGCGAAAGTTTGCCTGCTTCCGAATCGACGGCTAGAGGAGAAGGGAGGTCGTTGGTCTGTTGGCCAGGCAGAGGGATCGACTCCAAGGGGGCCAGCAGGGATTGAATGTGGCTGTAGGTTTCGGGGTTGCTGCGGGCAGCATGGGCCAAGAGGGTAAGCTGCTCCTTGGCCGCCACCAGGTTCCCTAACTTAAGATCCACCAGCGCCAACTGGTAGCGGGCCTTAAAGCTAGTGGGATCCACCTCCACTGAGCGTTGGAAGGCGGCTCGCGCCTCTGCCAGCTTGCCTTGGCGGGCGTAGATCAAGCCGAGGTTAAAGGGCACGTCAGGATCCCGCTCCCTGGGAAGCACTTGGGCTTTGTCTTCTAGTTCAAGGGCGGCCCGGTAGGCGTTGATGGCTAAGGTGTAAAAGCCCATCTGCAGGTAACGAGCTGCATCTTCCTTGAGTTGGGCCACCGTTGGCTCGCCGGTGAGCAAATTCATAGGCGGCTGCGCATAGGCAGGCAGGCCCACCGCCAAACCCAGCAGGCATACTACTGAACTCAGGCCCCAGGGAGCAGCCTGTCCACCGGTTTGTTGCCTATTCATCACCATGATCGGTTTCCTCCAGCCACCTCAACACCACTTGTTCCACCCCTCACGGCCGGGAAAGGAAGCGAACTGGATCCCAGGCCCACCGAGGCAACGGCCTCACTCCAGAGACTATCCGCAATTAGACTGGGAAGCACGACTTTCCACTCGATCCAGCGCAAAAAGGCCAGATTGAGATACCAGTGCGAAGGGCTGGCTGGGGCCTCCTGGTGGGCAAGGGCTGCCTTTAGGGTGGCTAGATCCCCGAAATAGCTAAAAATCTCGCTGTACTCACGCTGTTGCGCCCGTTCTGGTTCTTCACCAAGGGATCCCCGTGGCCGCTGCCAACTCCGGAGCTGTTCAGTCCCCAAATCGGAACCTCTTGGGCAAGCAGCAACGGAACTCAAGTGCCAAAAGCGCGATCCCCAGCATCCCCTAGCCCGGGCAGGATAAACCCCCGGTCGTTTAGCCGCTCGTCGATCATGGCGCAGAAAACTTGCACCATTGGGTAATGGGATCCCAGTCGCTGCAGCCCTGGCGGCGCGGCCAAGACGCTGACAATCCTCACCAAGCTGGGATCCGCTCCCCGTCTTTTCAGCTCATCCAAAACCCACAGCAAGGTACCCCCCGTGGCCAACATTGGCTCAGGGATGAGAATGCGCATCTGATCTGGAATCCGCTCTGGCAGGCGGTTGAGGTAACAACTCACCTGCAGCGTCTCCTCGTCCCGCACCAAGCCCACATGAAAAATCCGTGCCTGGGGCAAGAGGGCCTGACAGCCTTCCAGCATGGCCAGGCCAGCCCGCAAAATGGGCACGATGGCTAGCGGCGTGTTGGGGGCGATAACTTCTGCTGCCGCAGCTTCCAGAGGAGTTTGCACCTGCACCGCTTGGGTCGGGATCCACTCCCGCATCGCCTCGTAGGTCAGCCAGCGGCCCAGCTCCACCAAAGCCGTGCGAAAAAGAGGCATGGGGGTCTCTCTATCGCGGGCCACGGCTAGCCAGTGCTTGATGAGGGGATGGGGAGGGACGTAAACCCGCAGTTGCTGACTTGCCACCGGAGGATGCCTCAACCTGGGCGGTAGCATAGCGGCTTGCAGGGGTAGGAGGCAAGCCTTCTTCTTAGCCTTCCCCGCCGTTCCCCAGCTGCCAGCTTTTCCTCTGGCTTCCTCGCCGCGTTTAGTTACAATAGCGCCAGCGCCTCCTCAAATCTTCTGTTCGCGCTAGTGGGACGGGATGATCTCCCTCAACTTGCGGCCCAGCCTGGAGTTGACGGATGAAGTTTTTGAACAGCTCTGTCGGCAAAATCCTGAGCTGCGCTTGGAGCGCACTGCCCAAGGGGAGCTAGTGGCCATGGCCCCCGTCGGCAGTGAAAGCAGTCGCCAAAACTTGAGCCTCAGCGCCCAACTCTGGCAATGGAACCACCAAACTCAGCTTGGCGTAGCCTTCGATGCTTCTGCCGGCTTTGCCCTGCCCAACGGGGCCATTCGCTCTCCCGATGCCGCCTGGGTTGCCAGGGAGCGCTGGCAGCAGCTGACTCCAGAGCAGCGGCGCCGCTTTGCACCCCTTTGTCCAGACTTTGTCCTGGAACTGCGCTCCCCGAGTGATGACCTGGCCACTTTGCAGGCCAAGCTGCAGGAGTACCTCGAAAACGGCTCCCAACTGGGCTGGCTGATTGACCCGGAAAGCCAAAGGGTCTACGTCTACCGTCCAGGCCAGCCTGTCCAGGTTCTAGAGCGGCCCACCTCCCTAGAAGGGGATCCCGTCCTCCCCGGCTTCGTTGCCGATCTCAACCTCGTCTGGGAATAGTTCCTAACCGCTTATGATTGCCCTTAACCTGCGACCCAGCCTGGAGTTGACGGATGAAGTTTTTGAACAGCTCTGCCGGCAGAATCCTGAGCTGCGCTTGGAGCGGACTGCCCAAGGGGAGCTAGTGGCCATGGCCCCCGTCGGCAGTGAGAGCGGACTTCGCAATGCCGACCTGCTGGGCCAGCTCTGGCAGTGGAACCGACGCACAAACTTAGGACTTGTATTCGACTCCTCCACGGGTTTTGCCCTGCCCAACGGGGCCATTCGCTCTCCTGATGCCGCCTGGGTTGCCAGGGAGCGCTGGCAGCAGCTGACTCCAGAGCAGCGGCGCCGCTTTGCACCCCTTTGTCCAGACTTTGTCCTGGAACTGCGCTCCCCGAGTGATGACCTGGCCACTTTGCAGGCCAAGCTGCAGGAGTACCTCGAAAACGGCTCCCAACTGGGCTGGCTGATTGACCCGGAAAGCCAAAGGGTCTACGTCTACCGTCCAGGCCAGCCTGTCCAGGTTCTAGAGCGGCCCACCTCCCTAGAAGGGGATCCCGTCCTCCCCGGCTTCGTTGCCGATCTCACCTTAATCTGGGAATGACTGGCCTGCCCATGGGCGTCGGCAACCTCGAACGTGCTGGCACCTATCGGGCGGGAAATGCAAGAACTGGATGAGCCCGAGAAAGCCCAGCGCCTTGCTGGCCCAGCAACTAGGCAAACTGGCCCACCACCTGTAGGGCAAAACTCAGCAAGAGGAAGGCCAACCAGGGGGAGAAGTCCAAGCCGCCGATGGGGGGAATAATGCCGCGGAAGAGGTTGAGATAGGGATCCGTAAGCTGGCTAAGCACCGACAGGATAGGGTTAGACCAGTTCAGTTGCGGGAACCAGCTTAGCAAAATCCGCACGATCAGCAGGGCGTTGTAGATGACGATGAACTGGTAAAGGGAGCGAAACAGCAAAGAGACTGCACCGCTGTAGACCAACCCCAGAGGGAGGTCGTCTAGGCCAGCAAGAGAGGACAACACGTGGCTAAGCATATGACTGGAAAAGGGGGAAAGGACTCATCCACAGCTTATCGGCAGAGCAGTCGGCTTAGGGTAGCGCCGGCAGAACCTCTGCCGCCTCTAGTTTGGCATGGGCAGGGATCCTTTGCTCAAGACTTTTCCTCCACAGCTTGGGAGGAGGTTTCCTTGATGAGCAATTGGGCCCGCGTGGCCTGAATGGCCTCGTTGAGCTCGGCAATTTTGGCTTCGAGGGTGCGGCGAACTTGGGCAATCCGTTCTGCCTCCTGCTCCCACTCCCTCCAGCTCCTCAAGCTGGACTCCGTTGCTTTCCCCAGCCCTCGAGAGCGGGGGCATTCAGGGCTAGTGGCGGTGCCGTCGAGGCGCTCGGGATCCCGGCCTTGACCTTCAGCGGATTCCTTACCTAGCTTGGGGGCGAGCACAAGCCCAAGGATCCCGCCGAGGATCCCTCCCACCACAGCCCCCGTTACCACACCAGCAATGAAATCACTCTGCCGATCTGCCACGCTTGCGTCCCAGTCAATTGAGTCTCCCTTCTTCCGTTCTAGCTCTCTTGCCCCGCCCCTGCCAGCAAACGAGGCCAGAGCTGGGGGAGTCGCCATTGGCTCAAATTTTCCAGGTAATCTTGCATCTGCTCCCTCAACCCGGCCAAGATGGCCTCCAGTCTGTTGGTCAAGGGCAAGGAGGCTAGAGCGGCTTGCCAAAGGTGAGCTAGTGACAAGTCAGGGCTGACTACCCGCCACAGCCGCTGCAACTCCTCGAAGTGCAGGCGATCATCTTCTGTAAGCGAGAGGATTAGCTGGCGGCGTAGCTCCCGTGCTTCCTCCGACATGAGATAGCGCAAGCCCATGCGGGCAGCAGGGATCCAATCCAGCCCACCATCGCTGCGGGCAACTTGAAGCAGGTTCTCCAGGCGGTTCCAGCGGAACTTGCCATCCTTAATCAGCACTTGCAACAGCCGCTGGCGAATACGAGGGGATTCATCGGTCAGCAGGCGCTTGGCCACGTAGGGATAGGCCACGCCGACGATGCGAAACTGCGGATAGAGACTGAGGGCCACCCCCTCCTGGGTAACCAAAGAGCGGATCACCAAGGCAAAGTGGGAGGGCACCTGGAAGGGGTAGCGGTACATCAAATCGGAGAACTGGTCGGTGGCGGTTTTGAAGTTGAAGTTAGCCACCTCCTGCCTCAGCACATCCGCCAACACCGTTTCTAGAGCAGGGAGCAGCTCTTGCCGATCTACATCCGGCTGTAAAAAGCCCAGGTGAATGAAATCGTCAATCAGGGCGTTGTAGTCGCGATCCACCAGGTGGACCAGCGCATCCACCAGGTACTCCTTCATCTGGTCGGTGAGCTGGTCCATCATGCCGAAGTCGATGTAGGCCAGGCGGCCATCCGGCAGGGCAAACAGGTTGCCCGGGTGGGGATCGGCGTGGAAAAAGCCGTATTCCAGCAACTGCTTTAGGCCGGCTACCACACCGATGCGCACCAATCGTTTCACCTCCAAGTTGGCGGCCCGAATGCGCTCCACATCGGTGAGCTTGATGCCGTCAATCCACTCCAGGGTCAACACGCGGCGGGTGCTGTAGGCCCAGAAGATGCGCGGCACATACACATCGGGATCGTCGCGAAAGTATTCAGCAAAGCGCTCGCAGTTCCGTCCTTCCTGGAGGTAGTCAATCTCCTCAAAGAGCTTGCGGCCAAACTCGTCTACCACTGCTGTCAAGGTGTTGCCCAGGTTGAGGGGCAACCAAGGGCCCAGCCAGGTGGAGGCCCAGCGGATGAGGTAGAGATCCAGGCTCAGCCGCTCCCGCAGGTGAGGCCGCTGCACCTTGACCGCCACCCATTCGCCGCTGTGCAACTGCGCCTTGTAAACCTGGCCCAGGCTGGCCGCAGCCACCGGCTCGGGCGAGATCTGGGCGTAAATCTCGGCAATTGGACGGCCCAGCTCCGCCTCAATGCAGGCAAACGCCTCCTCTGAAGGAAAGCTGGGCAGTTGATCCTGCAGCTTGGTCAGCTCCTCCAAGTAGTCTTTGCGCACCAAGTCGGGCCGGGTGGAGAGGGCCTGCCCTACCTTGATGAACGTTGGCCCCAGGTCGGTGAGCAGTTTGCGCAGCTGCGCCGCACGCTGGGGCACCTTGCGATTGCCCTGCCCCCAGAGCTGATCCCAGCGCAGGCAGAGAACAAACCACAAGAGAGGGCCAAGGATGGCCAGTGCCCGCGCCACCACTTGGGGCAGACGCCAGCGGTAGTAACGGGCAATAACCTGCGGATCGTAAACTTCTAGGTCAGCAACAGAGACAATCTGGTTAGGCACGCTCCAGGGATCTCACAGTCGTCTTAAACGAGCAATACCTATCGTAATGGCAAAAGTTACCTGATTTTTCTTCACTTTCTTTAACAGCACCTCTTTAGCTTCGGCCCGCTGCAGCCACGACCTTGCTTAGATGACGGTGTTGTCCGGGATCACCGAGTCCTTGATGATGGTGACAATGCCGTTGCTAATCCAGATTCCTTCCTCTTCCCGCTGGGCTTCGGTGACGTGATCTTTGTTGATGATGCGGACGTTGCGGCCAATGCGGGCGTTCTTGTCCACAATGGCGTTGGCAATGTGGGAGTTGGGCCCGATGCCCACCGGCGGGATCCCGGCCTCCAGCTTGGCCTGCCGCTCTTCTGCCGACTCGTAGTAGTCGGCCCCCATGACCAGGGTGTTTTCGATAACGGCATTGGCCTCTATGCGGCTGCGAATGCCGATGATGGAGTTGCGAATTTGGGCGTTTTTGATGATGCAGCCGTCGGCAATCATGGAGTTGACAATGTGGGAGTCGAGGATCTTGTTGGGAGGCAAAAAGCGCGGGCGGGTGTAGATGGGCATGTCCCTGTCGAAGAAGCTGAAGGGCGGGTTGGGCTGCTGCACCAAGGCCAGGTTGGCCCGATAGAAGGCCTCGATGGTGCCGATGTCCTCCCAGTAGCCCTTGAAGGGGTAGGCCTGCAGGTGGTACTTGCCGATGGCTGCCGGCAGCACTTCTTTGCCGAAGTCGGTGTGCTCCTTCACCTGCAGCATCTCGATCAAAGCTTCCCGCTTGAACACATAAATGCCCATAGAAGCGATGTAAGGCTTGGCTTTCGCCTCTTCTGGGCTGAGGCCGAGGACTTGGGTATCGACTCGGCAGGCTTCTAGCAGCTCCCCTTGCGGCTTTTCCTTGAAATCGATCACACGCCCCTCGGCGTCAATCTTGAGCAAGCCAAAGCTGGAGGCCACTTTTTCCTCACAGGGGAGCACCGCCAGCGTCACATCCGCTCCAGTTTGCCGGTGATAATGAATAAAGGGGCGGTAGTCCATGCGGTAGAGGTGATCCCCAGAGAGGATGAGGAAGTCCCGCGGCTTCCAGGAGTCCATCAGCCAGAGATATTGGCGGACGGCGTCAGCCGTGCCCTGGAACCAGTCGGGGTTATCGGGGGTTTGCTGGGCCGCTAGGATATCTACAAAGCCGCCGGTGAAGGGAGACAGGCGGTAGGTGTTGATGATGTGGCGGTTTAGCGAGGCGGAGTTGAACTGCGTGAGGACGTAGATCTTACCGATATCGGAATTGATACAGTTGCTAACCGGAACGTCGATAAGGCGATACTTGCCTGCTAGAGGTACAGCCGGCTTGGCGCGGCGCTTGGTTAGAGGATAGAGGCGGGTGCCCCGCCCACCGCCTAGGATAATTGCCAGTACATCGCGCATGGTGGTTCTCCACCAGGTTACACCCAATAGCATAGACCGCGGTGAGGGGAAGCGGCTGCAACGGCCCTGGGGAAGCTGATGGCACGCATCCTGGCCTTTACCAACAACAAGGGCGGCACTGGCAAGTCCACCCTCTGCGTCCACGCGGCCCAGTTGACGGCCCAGCGGGGCCACGCCGTTCTGCTAGTCGATCTCACCTCCCAAACCACCGCCAGCAGCTTTTACCTCGAAGAGGCCGGATCCCTTCCCCCAGAGGAGACCGTTTGGGCTAGCCTCCACCCTCACCACCAGCGGCCTCTGGAGGAAGTCATCTATTGCACCGACAAGGGAGTGGATGTGGCGCCCTCCCACCGCACCATGGCCGAAGTGGCAGCCCAGCTAGCGGCTGCCGGGGAGGCGGGCCAAAACCTCCTCCAGCGTCAACTGGATCCCTTGCTGTCGGAGTACGACTTTATCTTTCTCGACACGCCAGGGGAGCTGAATGCCCTCACCGCCAATGCTTTGCGGGCAGCCCAGCGGGTGTTGATCCCGACACGGCTCAACCGCGCCGACTTCTCCTGCACAGAAGAGACCCTGCGCTATATCGAGACCCTCAAGGGCGAGCTGAGCCAGGCCCGCGCTGTCCTGACCATGTTGGACGACCGCTACCTGCCCGGCGGCATTTGGTCGGGATCTCACACTGGACAGTTGTACGTGCAAGCGCAACAGATTTTTGCGGATGTGCTCTCACCCGTTACCATTCCAGATAGTAGCGACTTGCGCACAGCTTTTGATTATGGCCTGACGGTCATGGACTATCGGCCCGGGGCGGCCGTGTGTGGGCGCCTGCTGCAGTTTGTTGAACGTGAGGTGCTCCTGTGACTGGATCTGAGCGTAGCTTGTTTTCTCGTGCGGGAGGAGCCCCCCGCCGCCCCGCCCGGCGCAAAGTAAAGTCAGACTCCCCCTCCACCCCTGGACGTGAGGAAACGGCAATGTCTACCGCAGAAACGTCGGAACTCGAAGCCCTCAAAGGCCAGTTGGCGGAGGCCCAACGGCAGCTTCAGGAATACCAAAACAAAATCTCCAGCCTACAGGCTCAACTCGAGCAAGTCACAGCCCACCGCGACGAATTGCAAAAGGCACTGGCCCAACTCCAGGCAGTGGCAGATGAGCGGGCCAAAACCATCCAGGAACTGCAAAGCCGCCAAGGGCAGGCCACGCTGCCGGTTAAGCCCCAAACCTCTGCCTCCCCCCTGCAGGCACCCAAGAAGATCCTCAATCGGCCTATCTTTGACAATGTGTCCCCCACCGACGAAGACATGCCCCCCTACATGCTGGACTAGGCCCCGCTGGGATCCCCTGCCCAAACAGTTGGGTATTGCACCCAGGGGAAGGGGGGTGTATGGTTAGGGATCCCTGTCTTTACGCTATGACTGCGTCCCAGGCAAAGATGACGGTTTCTGGCGATGCCATTCCACCCCACGGAGGTACTCTAATTAACCGCATTGCCTCGCCTGAGGAGGCGGAGGAGCTCCGCTCCAAGGCCCAACACTGCCCTGTTATCCGCCTCGACGAGCGGGCTCAATCGGATCTCGAGATGATTGCCATCGGGGGCTACAGCCCGCTGACGGGCTTTATGGGGCGGGAAGATTACCATTCGGTTTTGGAGACAATGCACTTGGCCAACGGCCTGGCATGGTCGCTGCCGATTACGCTGCCAATTTCGGAGGAAATAGCTGCCGGGCTCAAGGAAGGGCAAACCGTGGCCCTAGCCAATGCTGAGGGCAAGCTTTTGGGCGTGTTGGAACTGACCGAGAAATTTACCTACGACAAAACCCGCGAGGCGCAGCAGGTCTACCGCACTACGGATGAACAACACCCAGGGGTGAAGGTGCTCTACGAACAGGGATCCGTTTACCTAGCCGGCCCTGTCACGCTCCTGCAGCGGGATCCGCATCCCCTTTTTCCGGCCTACCAGATTGATCCAGCTCGGTCGCGGCAACTGTTTCGGGAAAGAGGGTGGAAGACGATTGTCGGTTTTCAGACTCGCAACCCCATCCATCGCGCCCACGAGTATATCCAGAAGTGCGCTCTGGAAATTGTGGACGGCCTGTTTCTCCACCCGCTGGTGGGAGCCACCAAAAGCGACGACATTCCCGCCGAGGTGCGCATGCGCTGCTATGAGGTGTTGATTGAAAAGTACTACCCCAAAGAGCGGGTGATCTTGGCCATTAACCCTGCAGCCATGCGCTATGCAGGACCGCGGGAAGCCATCTTCCACGCCCTTGTTCGCAAAAACTACGGCTGCACCCATTTCATTGTGGGCCGGGATCACGCTGGGGTAGGCAACTACTACGGCCCCTATGACGCCCAGCACATTTTCGACGAGTTCCGACCCGAGGAGCTGGGCATCATCCCCCTCAAGTTTGAACACGCCTTCTACTGCACCGTCACGGGCACCATGGCCACGGTCAAGACCAGTCCCAGCCAGCCCCACCAGCGCATTCACCTCTCGGGCACCAAGGTGCGGGAAATGCTGCGCCGTGGCGAAGTGCCGCCGCCGGAGTTCTCCCGCCCCGAAGTGGCCCAGCTCCTTGTGGAGGCCATGCGAGAACGCAGCTCCTCCTAGCCTCTTGGTGGGAAACCACCCAGGCGCTGGATTCTAGACCTAGCCGAGAGCTCGAAGGCACGGGGCAGATTTTGCAGAGGTTAACGACCTGGCCTATCGACAGTTGCCGATTTTGGGTTTATCACTGAGGGGAGGGTGGTGCAAGCTGCCCACCTAAGCCTTCCGCTACCTACCCTGGGCTAGTGGCTCGACCCCAGCGCGCGGCGGAGGCAACTGTGTTTTCTTTGCCGTTTCCAGGGTCAACCTATGCAGAAATCAACCCTTCTTTCCAGGCTTGCCCTCGCCCTGCCCGCCTCCCTCCTGCTGGCAGAGGCTGCTCTGGCCTACCCCTGTAACTGGGTTGGGGCTGAAGCCTACAACTTCTCCAGCCCCACGGTTGAGGTTGACAGCTTCGAAGTGTTGCCTGCCTCCTCCTTTGCAGGTAACGGCTTCATTGGGGTGGCTATTGAAACGGTAGATGAACAGGCACCTCAAGGCGCCATTAGCCGCCGCCTGTTTGGCCCTGCCCCTCGCCTGCAAGGGATACGGGTCGTTGGCCTCCTCCAGAATGGACCGGCCCACCAAGCAGGTCTGGCGCAGGGCGACATTCTCCTCGGGGTCGACGGACAGCGGGTCACCTCGGTGCAGCAGGTTCAGCAGCTCATCCAAAACACCCCTGTGGGCCAGCGGCTACCGATTACCTTCCGGCGCGGCGGGCAGGTTCTATCCACAGTGGTGGTGGTGGGCGATGGCCGCGTGTTGCGCCCCCTGATGCTGCAGCAGCGGTAAGCGGGTGACCGCTGAGGTAGGCCTAGCAGAGACGGTCTGGGTGGTCTGCGGCCTCAACGGCTTGCTGGCTCTTGGCCTGCTTGCTTTAGCTCGCCCAATCTTGCGCTTGCGTACAGCGCTTTGGGTTACGGAGCGGGCTCTGGACAACTGGCAAAGAGCAGCAAAGCCGGCTTTGGCCCTTACCTCGGCTGAGCTTCTCCACCTACGGGCTCGCCTGCAAGCCAATCGCACCACCCTTGGCCGCTGGCGGCGCCGGCTCCAGTTCTGGCAGGGGATCCGCCGGCTAGCGCTTTGGCTGCAACAAAGGCTCTATGGATAGCTGCTCCTCCCTACCCAACCCCATCCGCTTGCAGGTCATGGGCAATGCTCTGGCCGGGATTGCCGAGGAGATGGGGGCACGTCTCATTCGCGGCTCCTACTCTGCCAACATCAAGGAACGGCGGGATTGCTCCACGGCTTTGTTTGACGCCCAGGGGGCTTGTATTGCCCAGGCGGCCCACATCCCGGTTCACCTAGGCGCTCTTTCCCAAGCCGTGCAGGCAGTGGTGGCAGCTGGCCCCCAGCCAGGAGAGGTGTTTGTCCTCAACGATCCCTATCAAGGGGGATCCCATCTGCCGGATATCACCGTGGTGGCGGCCATTCCCGGCCTGCGGGATCCCGGCCAGGTCTGTGCCTATGCGGTGAACCGCGCCCATCATGCCGACGTCGGGGGGATGCGCCCCGGCTCCATGCCCGCTGATTCCAGCGAGATCTGGCAGGAGGGTTTGGTGATCCCACCCGTACGGCTGGCCAGGTTTTCTCTGGAAGGAGAGTTGCGCTGGCAGGAAGATCTGCTGCGCCTTATTCTGGCCAATGTGCGCAATCCTGAGCAGCGCCGCGGAGACCTGCAGGCCCAAGTGGGAGCCAACGTGGTAGGGGCAAGCCGGTTTCGCCAGCTGCTAGCCCGCTTTGGCGAGGAGGAGGCTTGGCAGCTCATTGCGGAAGTGATTGCCTATAGTCGGCGGCGGATGCAGGCCCAGATCCGCGCGCTGCCCGATGGGATCTACAGGGCTGCAGATTGGTTGGAAGGGGAGGGGGATCCGCCCAAGCCGCTCCGCATCCAAGTGCAGATTGAAGTGCAGGGGGAGAGGTTGCGGGTGGACTTCAGCGGCACGGCGCCAGCCACGGCGGGCAACCTAAACGCCCCCCTGGCCGTGACCCGCTCGGCGGTGCTCTTTGCCCTGCGCTGCCTTTTGGATCCCACCGCCCCTAGCAATGCCGGGCTAGAGGAGCCCATCGAGATCGTGGCCCCACCCGGCTGCCTGGTCAACGCCCAATTTCCGGCGGCGGTGGTGGCCGGCAATGTGGAAACCTCGCAGCGCATTGCCGATGTGGTGTTCAAAGCCCTGGCGCCGGTGGCTGGATCGCGGAGCATTGCCCAAGGGCAGGGCACCATGAACAACTGTGTCCTGGGCAACCGCCACTTTACCTACTACGAAACCCTGGGGGGCGGCCAAGGGGCCAGTCGCCAGCGGCCAGGCCTGGATGGGGTGCATGTGGGCCTGAGCAATACCCTCAACACCCCCATCGAAGCCCTAGAGCTGGAGTATCCCCTGCGGGTGTTGCGCTACGAGCTGCGCCAAGATTCTGGGGGCATTGGGCAGCAGCGGGGCGGCTGGGGGCTGATCCGCTCCCTCCAGGTGTTACAAGACTGCACCCTTTCCCTTCTCACCGACCGCCGCTACTACGCCCCCCAAGGAGAAGAGGGCGGCGGAGCCGGCCAGGTGGGGATCAACCTTGTCAATGGGGAACCCCTGCCCAGCAAGATTAGCCGCCCCCTGAAAGCTGGCGATGTGGTGACCCTCTATACCCCTGGCGGCGGCGCCTGGGGCTCCAGCGAGGGGCAGGCGCGGGAGGTTGGGTAGCCCAGATGGGCAAGCAACAACTGCTCGCAGCGGCGGAGCACATCCTCGCGGCTGGTAAAGTGCTCCAGCCTTTGCACTTGTTGACCTTTCTCAAACAAAATTAAGGTCGGCAGCGAGCGCACCCGATAGCGGCGCGGCAGCCAAAAATTGTTATCCACATTCACCCGCACCACCTCAACGGCTCTCTCCCCTTCGGAGGCCAGGCGGTCGATAAGCGGTTGAACGAAGCGACACAAACCGCACCAAGGCGCGCCAAACTCTAACAACACCAACCCATCGCTTGTCAAAAGTTCTTGATTAAAAGCCTCTAAAGCAACTGGCGAGATCATTGCTCCCAAACTAAAGCAGTTGTTTGGGATCATGCTACCAGGCAACTCTGCTGGCTGCAGAAACCAGTTGCGGATGGAAAGCATAAAGAATCACAACAAAGCTCAACACCCCCAGATAGGCCCAGCGGAGAAACTCGCGCGGGTACAGTTGCTGGCGCCCTTGCAGAATGGCTAAGCCGGGGATCACGGAGGTGCGGGCCTTGAGATCGCGGAAGGCGTGGCCGTACTTGCGCTCCAGGCGGTAATCCCCGTGCCAAACGGCAAATAGGTGGTAGGCCACCAGCCCCAGCGAGGTGACCAGCATAAAACTGGAGCCAATCCACAGGGAATGGGCCACACACCAGATGAGCTGACCGACTAGCTGGGGATGGCGGGTGAGGCGGATGATCCCAGTTGTAAACAAGTGGATCTCCGGCTGGCGAAGGGCGACAATCTCCAGCACGTTAAAGGTGGCCGGATACAGGAAGAAAAACGAGAGCGCAGACAAAAGGACGACAGTGGTGTGGATCCCGGGAACAGCCTGCAGATTCCAAAGGATTACGCCGTCGTAGCAGTGGTTAGAAAAGTAGACGAGCAACAGCGGCGCCAGGCTAAGACTGACCAGGACAAAGAAAAGGCGGTACAGACGCGCTCCCAGCCACGCTTCTCCCCAGGGGCGCAAGTAGGCTAGTCCACTGTGGGCGCAGGCAAATCCCAAGATCATGCCCAGCATGATGGCATGGGAGCAGTAGGGGGCCAGCCCTGGCAGCCAGTGGCTAAAAAGGGGGGGTGACATCCTCTTTCGCGGTTGCCGTGACCTATGCTTAGCTTAAAGATAAGTTACATTCGACTCCCCATGCAGAAGACTCTCTTCCTACGTCTTGTCGGCCTGCTCCTGGCGATGGCCCTTATCCTGGGCTGGGCGATCCCAGGCGCGCAAGCAGCCCGTCTCACTGGCAAGTATTACGAAGACAGCATGACCATCATCCAAACGCTGCGCACGGCTCTCTTGGAGGGGGATCCTGTCCTCAAGCCGGAGGAGGCGCGGGCGGAGGTCATGGAGGCCATGCAAGAATTTGTAGGGCGCTACCATGGCCCTCGCTACAACAAGTTGCCATCCTTCACGACCCTGCGCACGGTGTTCAACACCGTGGCCTCCCACTACCGCACCTCGGATCGACCGCTGGAGCCAGAAAAGCTAGAGCGGGTGCTGATGCAACTGGATCGGGCAGAGATGGCCTTGCGCCGTGAGGGTTAAGCTTTAGGCAAGGCGCAGCGTTGCTCTAATGCCAACGCGGTGGAGTCCGCTCTCCCACAGCTCCAGCTGGCCTCCCATTTCCCTCAGGAGCCGCTCGCTAACCCGCCAGGCGGCGCTGTCTTGTGGCTGGATGGGCAGGCAGCACCGCCCTTCAAGCTTCCACTCCAGACAGAAGTGCTCCTCCCCGCCAGGATAGGCGCTCAGAGCCATTGAGCCGTAGCAGAGGGTGCAAATGCCCCAGCGACACACGCCCAGCAGCGCCTGCACCAAGCCATGGGGATCCGCCCAGACAGTGAGGCTGTCGGGAAGCCAAGAGGACTGGAGGGCAGGCCAGTCGTAGCGGATGCTCCGATCCTGGGCCTGGAGCCGAGTGAGGCTGTGGATCTCTTGCAAAAGAGGACGCAGGCGCGTTGGCCTTGGCCGCAGCGGCTGAATGGGCAGGTCGTGGCGAGCCAGGCGAGTGTATTCTTCCAGCAGCTTGAGCAGGCGCTCCACCGCCTCCTTGGCGCTCTGCAGGCACTCTCGCTCCTCCTCTCGAGAGTCGCACAGATTGGACAACACCAACTGCAGGGCTCCCATCTGGCTGCTGAGGGGATTGCGCAGCTCGTGGCCGATACTCACCAGAAGCTCCTGCTGAAAAGCGCGCATCACCTCAGAGCGCTCAAAGGCAAACTGCCAGTCCATCCCCTCCTGGTCTGCGGCAGGGGCAGGCGGGAAAGAGGGAGGATCGGGGGGGGTGGCAGGCAAGGCTTTGCTCAACTGGAAAGGCAACCCGTCATTGGCGGCAGCAGCTCTTGGCCCCTCTCTGGGCTGGCAACGCTGCTCACCATTTTTTTACCCGACAAAGCAGGCGCTGACTACCCGCTCAATCCCGGCCAGATCCCGGTGCACCTGGATCTGCTGGTAACACCCCTGCGCTCGCAACTGCTCGGCCACCCAAGGTGCCTGGCCCTGCATCACCTCCACTGCCCAGAAGGAGTTGGGGGCTAGATAATCCGGCGCGCCCTCAATCAACACCCGCAGATGAACCAGCCCATCTTCCCCGCCGTCCAGGGCCTCTCGCGGCTCGTGCAGCCGCACCTCAGGCATGAGGTGATCTAGCTCCCTTCTAGGGATGTAGGGAGGGTTGGAGACAAGGCCGCGCAGCCGACCCCGCCAGGGATCCAAGGGTGTAAACCAGGATCCCTCAAGCAGATGCACCCGCTCCTGCAGCCCGTGATTGGCCACGTTGGCTGCTGCCACTGCCAGGGCTGCCGGGCTCACGTCCACGGCCAGAAGCTGCAGCTGGGGGTGCCTGTGGGCCAAGGCAATGGCGATGGCGCCGCTGCCGGTACCCAAGTCAGCAAAAGGGGAGCCCGGGGGCAGAGGGTTGGCCTGCAGCCACAGGGAGGCTTGCTCCACCAGCAGCTCAGTCTCGGGGCGCGGGATCAGCACTGCTGGCGTTACCTGCAAGCTCAGCCCTGCCCACTCTACCTTGCCCAGCAGGTATTGCAGAGGGATGCGCTCCTCTAGCCGACGCCGCCACAGCGCCTCCACCTCAGCCAGCGGATCCCCCTTCCCTACTGGCGGCCGACCCAGCAGCCGTTCCAATGGCCCCCAGCCCAGATGCTCCCTAAGCAAGAGATCCACTTCCTGCGGGGAAATGCCAGCAGCCCGTGCTGCCTGGAGAGCCTGCGCCCGCCATGCCAGCAACTCTTCCACCAGCGCCGAGCGGGATCCCCCTGCAGCTTGGTTCAACGGCGCTGAGGTTGAGGCGTGGCCGAGGGACTGGCCTGGGGAGTTGCGGAGCGTATCCACGACTGCACGTACTCCAGCGAGGCACGCGGTGGGATGAAGGCAATCTTTTGCACATCCTCCTGGGCATCAGGTGCCAACATGCGCTCCACCACAATGGCTAGGGAAGTGACCTCAATCTGGGTTTTGCCAACCACGCTGGGGTTTTGCGCCGCCGCCCGCTCCAGAGCTTTCTTTAGGTCGTTGCGGTCAAAAAAGAAAGGCACCACTTCCTGGCCATTCTGCTCGATGGTCAGCAGCCCCTCGGGGGAGCGGCCATAGAACAGAGGCACGCCAATGGCCTCTGGGGGCACCTTTTGCCCCGTTTCTTTGAGCACCTGCTTGGCTGCCTCTACATCGCCAGGGCGGGGCACCACCTCAAAGTACAGATTGCTATTTTTAGCTCGCTCTTCTTCCGATTTCTCATAGGCATAGCCTAGGGGGATGGGCACCACTCGGGCTTGCTTGCCTATCTCGGGGTTTTTGGCCTTCACCTGCTCCAGGGCTTGCTGGGCTTGGTTTTGATCTAGCCAAAGAGAAGCCACCTGAATGGTGCGACCCTCCCGCTCCACGTTGGCAACCACAGGGGTGCCGTTCTGCGAGACAATGGCAAAAACCGGCACCAGATTGAGCCGCTCGGCTACCTCCTGACGACTCAGGGGGGCTGCCACTGCCTGAGCCGGCCAGAAGCTCCCCTGAGCCAATACGGGGATCCCCACCAGCCCCAGCAGCAGAGTGCTACGGAGGGCTAACGCCATTGCTGTCCGTCTGCCGGCCTGAGTTGCAGAGCGGCAAGAGAATCGCAAAGGTGGCGCTGCCTTGCTGTGCATCATTTCCATCGTCTACTCCCGACGTCGCGCCTTGTTCTTGTTGCCCTCCTGGCGAGAGCTCCTGGGCCACCCTAGAGGTCAAGTTAAAGCATTTGTTAAGCCCTGTCGAGGGGTAAGGCTCCTGCTTTGGGTGGGGATCCCGCATACCCCCTACTATATACGGGGTCGAAGGAAATCGAACCACCCTAAATGCAGATCTCAGGGCAAACCGTGAATCCTCATCCCAACTTCAGGCAAAGCCCTTGCTTGTGGAGTGGTTTTGCCTGAGATCAGGTGCCAGGGATTCCTCAGGACAAAACAGGCGGCATTGCTCGACGGTAACTCGAACTCGCGTGCCCACTGGCAATGCCTCCCGCGCTAGGGCATGCAACTCCTTGCCCGTCTCCGTGGCTAGGCAATAGCGATACTCCCGCCCCAAAAACTGGCGATCCCGAATGATTGCCTTTCCTTGGGGATCGGGATGCAGGCGGAGCTCCTCCTGCAGAACCATCAACTCTGCCCACTGCAGATGGGAGTCGGGCTGATCCCCGACCGCGCGGAAGGGAAGGTGCAGCAGCTCCTCAACTTTCCAACCCCCCTCGCGCCGCTCACAGCGGAGAAAGTTGGCCTGGGTAATGAACTCGGCCACAAAGCGAGTAGCCGGCTCCCGGTAGACCTCCTCTGGCGATCCCCATTGCTCAATACGGCCTCCCCGCATCACCGCCACCCAGTCGGAAAGAGAGAGAGCCTCTTCTTGGTCGTGGGTAACGAAAATGGCCGAAGTCCGAGTTTGCTTGAGGATCTTGCGAATTTCCTCCCGTAGGTAGTAGCGTGTCTGCACATCCAAGTTACTCAGCGGCTCATCCAACAGGATTAGGCTGGGCTTGGGGGCCAAGGCTCGGGCCAGCGCCACCCGCTGCTGTTGTCCACCCGAAAGTTCATGGGGATAGCGGTGGACATAGTCTTCTAGGCCCACTAGCCGCAACACCTCGTAGGCGCGTTCTCGTGCCTGTTGGTGGTAAGCTTGCCTCTTGCTGGCCACCGCAGGGGATTGAAGGCCGAACATAACATTTGCCAACACGTTCAGGTGGGGAAACAGGGCAAAGTCCTGAAACACCAGCCCCACTCCCCGCCGCTCTGGCGGAACCCACTGCCCCTCCCCCGCCACCACCTGACCCCCTATTCGGATCCGGCCGCTGTCCGGCTGCTCAAAGCCAGCAATGATGCGCAATAAGGTGGTTTTCCCACAGCCCGACGGACCGACGATCCCCAGGATATCCCCTTGGGGCAGGCGAAACGCCACTTCCTGCAAAACCAATTGCCGCTGACCAGGAAAACCCTTGCTGAGGCCCTCAACCTCAAGAATGTAGGAAGAGTCCGCCTGGCCAGCGTTGGACATCGAGAAAGCCAAGAACTCGGCCATGACAATTGTTGCAAGAGATTTTCACTACCTTTACCACGCTACCACACCTCCGGCCCTCCCCGGCCTGCTGCCGGTTAGATAAGGGGCAAGCAGGAACTCGTGTTACACTGAGTTAACGAAGTTTCTCAGGCTCTGGCGGCGCTTGTTCCCGACGGCGCGTGCCAGGTTTTCTTGTGGATGAGTTTTGAGACAAAGTTGCCGGAACGTGCTCTGGTTACAGGGGCCAGTCGAGGGATCGGCAAAGCTGTGGCCCTGGCCCTAGCCCAGCAGGGGCTGACAGTTGCGCTAGTGGCTCGTTCTCAACCTGATTTGCTGGCAGTGCAGGCGGAGATCCAGGCAAAAGGGGGAAAGGCAGAGGTTTTTCCTATCGACCTGGCCGATTTGACCGCTCTACCGCAGCGGCTGCAAGCTCTTCTGGATCGATTTGGCGGTTGTGATGTTTTGGTGAACAATGCCGGCATAGCCCACGTTGGGCCTTTGGCCACTCTCTCGCTATCTGAGTGGCAACGGGTGATCGACTTAAACTTAACAGCAGCCTTCCTCTGTGCCCAAGCCGTCCTTCCGGGAATGCGCCAGCAGGGCTTTGGCGTGATTGTCAACGTGGTCTCGATTGCGGGCAAGCGAGCTTTTCCCAATTGGGGGGCCTACTGTGCCAGCAAGTTTGGCCTACTCGGCTTTTCCCAAGCCTTGGCTGAGGAAGAACGGCAGCACGGTATCCGGGTAACCAGCCTCTGCCCTGGAGCGGTGAACACGCCCCTCTGGGATAGGGTGGAGGTTGATTTTGACCGCTCCCAGATGCTCTCGCCGGAGTGGGTAGCGGATGTGGTGGCCTATCTCGTCCGCCTGCCCAGGGGTGCTGTAGTGGAGGACCTAACCCTCATGCCAGCAGCCGGGACCTTGTAGGTGGGGCCAGCTCTGACCCTTCCGAAAGCAATGCTTGTCAGCCCGGCTTTTCCGGCTTTTGAGCCAACCATCTCCCAGCAGCGTCTCTCCTGACAAATTTCTTCAACTCCTCGTTCAACTTAAGGGATATCCTGCTATGACTCTTGCCAAGCCTGGACTGAGTGCCGAGTTTTGCCTAAGCGACAAAGCCAACCTCAAGTCTCGGGTTCTCCGCGATCTGTCCCCTTCGACAGAGCCAGAGACTTCAGAAAGCCTAGATCCGGCAATGGTGGCGGCAGTGGAGACGTTGCTACGGGGAATTGGCGAGGATCCCGAGCGGGAGGGCCTCAAGAAAACCCCGGAGCGAGTGGTGGCGGCGCTGAAGTTTTTGACCAGCGGCTATCGACAGTCTTTGGAAGAGCTCATCAATGGGGCCATCTTCGACGAAGGCCACGATGAGATGGTGCTGCTGCGGGACATCACTGTGTTTAGCCTCTGCGAGCACCACCTCTTGCCCTTCATCGGCAAGGCCCATGTGGCCTACATTCCTAAGCAAAGGGTAGTGGGCTTGAGCAAAATTGCCCGCATTGTGGAGATGTACTCCCGCCGCCTGCAGGTTCAGGAACGCCTGACCCGGCAAATTGCGGAAGCCTTGATGGAGGTGTTGGATCCTTATGGGGTTGGAGTGGTTATCGAGGCTACCCACATGTGCATGGTGATGCGCGGGGTTCAAAAGCCAGGCTCCTGGACGGTTACCAGCTCGATGGTGGGGGTGTTCCGGGAGGATCCCCGCACGCGCGAGGAGTTCTTGAGCCTTATTCGCCACCCGTCCAACCTTTAAGGCTCCCGCAGAGTTTTGCCGGCAATAATTCCCTACTTAAGTGGGGAAGACTAGCCTAAGATTGATGCAAACTCTGCCAGCAGCGAGGCCTGTCATGAGCGAGGTCAGCCCCGAAAAAGACGCTGGTTGGAAGCCGCCAACCCCGCCTGGTGTCCAACGCTCCCCACGGGCGGCTGCCCAAACACCATCAGCGGAACCCCCAACTCAGCTGGATCCGTTGGTGAACAGGACTACCCCTCTCGCGCCAGGGATCGGCTCGCGTCCTTCTGTGAGTGCTCCTAAGCCCATTCTAGGCCGGCCCGTCCCGCCAGAGGTGGCTGTCGCCCCTCCCCAGACGCCAGTGCCCATGCCGGGCTCTGTGGCTCCTCCGCAGGGATCTCTGCCCACTGCTGCTGCGGCAGCTCGGCCTCAAGCCTCCCCTCCCAGGCCAGCGGCTCCGCCTTTTGTCCCGCCGGCTCGTCCGACGGCTGTTGGTCAGGTCCCGCTGGCTGCTGCTCCTAAGTCTGCCCCCTCTGGCCCGACGCTGCGCCAACTGGTGCAGGAAGCCTACGAAAAAGGCTACTCGGACATTCACCTGGGGGTGGGAGAAGTACCCCGCTTTCGGGATCGGGGGGAAATTGTGATCAGCAACCACCCCGTTACCACCACCGAGATGTTCTATAGCTGGCTGCGGGAAAGCCTGCCGGAAAACCAAATCCGCCAGTTTGAAGAGTGCTTAGAGCTGGATACCGCCATCCAGTACGAGGGCTTGGTGCGCTGCCGGATTAACTGCTTTGTTTCCCTCCTTGGCCCCGCAATGGTAATGCGCCTCATCCCGCTCAAGATTTTGACGCTGGAGCAGTTGCGGGCGCCGGAAGTGCTCAAGCGCATTGCCGAGGAGCCCAAGGGCCTCGTGCTGGTGACTGGCCCAACTGGCTCCGGTAAGTCCACGACGCTGGCGGCAATGGTGGACTATATCAACTCCAACTTTGCCAAGCACATCATTTCCATTGAGGATCCCATCGAGTTTGTTCACCAGAGCAAGAAATCCCTGATTCGGCAGCGGGAGGTTGGGATCCACACCCTGGAGTTTGCTAACGCTCTGAAAGCCTCCCTGCGGGAAGATCCGGACATCATCCTCATTGGGGAGATGCGGGATCGGGAAACCGTAGATATCGCCCTCAAGGCCGGCCAGACAGGCCACCTCGTGTTTGGAACCCTGCACACCAACAGCGCTGTCCGCACCATCGAGCGTCTGCTAGGGATCTACAAGCCGGAAGAGCAGGAGCCGATGCGCCTGCAGCTGGCGGAAACCCTGGTGGCCATCATTGCTCAGACGCTGGTGCGCACCACCGACGGCAAGCGCACGGCAGCCCACGAGATCATGCGCAACACCGATGCCATTCGCGACTACATCAAGCGGGGAGCGGTGGACGAGATCGAGGAGCTCATTGCCGACGGCTCCTACGAGGGCATGTGTACCATGAACCAGTCGCTGTTTCGGCTCTATCAGGAGGGGCGGATTACGGCGGAGGTGTGCCTGGAGGCAGCTCCGCGGCGCAACGAGATGGCCCAGTGGCTGCGGGGCCGGATATAGGCAGGACAGGTGCAGGTGCTTGAGGGAAGGCTTGCCTTATCCTAGACTGAGAGCAACGGGCATGCTTATCTCCTCAGCCAAGCTTTGGCTAGGGGGATAGGTTGGTGGTAAAAGCAAGTTAGAAAACAGGAGAATCTCTACCGTGAGCGTGATCAACCAGCTCATCGAAACTGCAGATAACCAGCTGCGCTATCTCTCAGTTAGCGAGCTGCAAGCTATCAAAGACTACATGAGCAGCGGGGAAAGACGGCTGCAGATTGCTCAGGTGTTAACTGAGAATAGAAAGCGGATTATCGATCAGGCCCAGAAACAGCTATTTGCCAAGCGACCTGAATACCGACAACCTGGTGGCAACGCCTACGGGGAGAAGCGCTACAACCAGTGCCTGCGGGACTACGACTGGTACTTGCGTTTGGTAACCTACGGCATCGTCGCTGGCAGCAAGGAGCCAATCGAGTCCATTGGCCTGATAGGGGTGCGGGAAATGTACAACAGCCTCAACGTACCCATTGCCGGCATGATCGATGCGATGGTCTTTTTGAAGGAAGCAGCCCTCAGCTTGTTGGATCCCGATTCGGCTGCCGAGGCCGCTCCCTACTTTGACTACATCATCAATGCCCTGAGCTAGCTGCCCTTGGAGGAAAGGGAGGCTAGGGCCGCACGGGCGCAGGCGGCTACCTGTTCCTGGGGATCCTGGGCAAGCCGGGCAAGACCAGCTTGGGCAGCTTCCGTCCCTAACTTACTGAGGGCAATGCAGACGCGGTAGCGCAGTTGCCAATCCTCAGAAGCGATGAGGGGCTCCAGGTAGGGGATGGCCCGCGGATCCCCCAGATCCCCTAAAGCTGCAGCAGCGGCGGTGATTAGCAGTTCATTTCCTTCCTGGAGAGCCTGCACCAGCGTGTCGAAGGCGGCGGGGTTGCCTAGCTCGCCGAGGGCGGCAACGATGCTAAAGCGCACCAGCCACTCCGTCTCCCGCTGATAGGCCTCTAGGAGATCGGCCAGGGCCTGCGGCTGCTTGAGATCCCCCAGAGCAGCAGCAGCGGCAGCTCGCACGTCGAACTCGGGATCCTCCCGCAAAGACCGCTGCAGAATTGGCAAAAGGATGGCTGGATCGATCCCTTTTGCGGCCAGGGTGCCCAGTTGGCTGATGGCAGCGTAGCGGACGCGGGCATTTTCGTCGGCTACTGCCTGCTGCAACAGCGTCAAGCTTTCCGGCGGGGAGAGTTCTCTGGCCTTGTTAATAGCGCGCAGCCGCTCTCCCAAATCCTGAGAGTTCAACAGCTGCAGCAAGGCTGTCAGTGAAGTCGGATCCCCAGCAGTTGTTGTCATAGTTCTTTCCCTCCGTAGCTTTCTCTGGCTGTAGCAAAGAAGGAAAACTCAGTGTTATCATTCTGAAGCAGTGTGTGCCGTCTTTCGATCCTATGGCCCTATTGCAGAAAGAAAAGCAGGAGATTATCGAGAGATATCGACTGCATGACACTGATACTGGCTCTGCCGATGTGCAAGTTGCCTTGCTGACCAGCCGCATCAACCAACTCTCGCAGCACCTTCAGAGAAACCCTAAGGACTTCAACTCCCGCCGCGGCTTGCTGATGATGATTGGTCGCCGCAAGCGACTGCTCAACTACATCGCTAAGCATCATCCCGAGCGCTTCCGGGAGTTGCTCGAACGGCTAAACATTCGGGTGAAGAAGTAGCTAGCCAGTCAAGGCACAGCCGAGGAGCTACCTCCGTGGGCAAATCTAGCCGCCATTCCAAAGCTTCTCAAGGCCGCCCCAGTCAGCCTGCTGGGCAGGGGGAGAAAAAGCCAGCCAAAGGAGAGCGGGCTGCTGTCATTCCCCCTGAGGTAAGCCGGCGCATGGTGCGGCGGATCCTCATTTTTTCTGGGATCCCTTCTACGCTTGGCCTAAGTAGCTTTGTTGTCAACTACTACCTTCTAACCAACCATGTGATAGCCCTGCCCCCCTACTTTACTTTGGTGGAGTCGCTGGCCTTTTTTGGCCTTGGCTTTTTGGGCATCAGCTACGGTGTCTTCTCGGCCTCTTGGGATCCAGAGCCCGGATCCCTGCTGGGGGTTAGTGAGTTCCGCCGCAACCTAGGCATTTTCCTCCAGCAATGGCGCGAAGCAGCAAGCGGCTCTGCCTCTTCGAAAGCCGACGAGACCTAGCTGCTTTGTGCTCTGGCTGGAGGGGTTCAAAACAAGCTGTTGGGGCTATAGCCGTACCTCAGTTCCCTCAAAGAACCCACGGATGATCAAAATGGCCCCTTGTTGGCTAGCAGGAGTCCCTGGTTCATCCGCCGTACCGCCTTCAACGTTGCCGGTGGGGAACTCTTGCTCTAGGAACCACTGGCCGGAAATGCGCTCAGCGGAAGTAGTTGAGTCAAAGATAAGGTTCAGGTTCCCTCTCTGAACACCACCCCCTACGTCAAGCCGGTTAAACGGCCCCGCTAATTGTGCTCCGGCCAAGGTGCGGAAGACGAAATCCCCCGTTGCAGGCACGATGCCCTGCAAAACAACTGGAGTACCCTCGCCTTCTTCCCTTTCAGTTCGTAATGAGAAAAAGTAATCAAAGGCTGTAGGATAATCAAAGGCTGTAGGAGCATCTGGACGCTCAGGGACGGGCAACTGCGGGATCGGGGTGGGGAAAGGTCGCGGTGGCGGGCTGACCTGGACAAAGTTGAGGACTGTGCTGACGTTGGCTGGGTCAAACTCCGCCTGAACCCGACCGTTCAGTAGGCGTCGGATGCGCACCAACTGGTTGGGCAAGATGTTAGGACGAGTCGGATCTGGGGCAAACAACACCGACTGGGTGCCTACCTGGGCAGGACGATAGACGATCTCCGCTTGGTTGGGCCGGAAGTTCAGGCGGGCATAGAGAGCCAAGGCGTCCTCGGGAGTGCCATCGCCCGCAACACCTCGCTGCCGCACCACAAAGCTCGCGGAGAAACTGCCTGTTTGGAGAATAGCGACTACAGGACCTTGGGGTGGAGGAGGGTTGACAAAGGAGCCAGGCGCCAAAATCTCACCACCGGGGCCAGGGCCACCGTTTTCAAACAATACACCCACAGTGGGGACAATCAGGGAAGAATCTCCCTCCAGGACGACTTGATTACCATTTCTACTCACCAAAATGCGGCGCACGGTGAGCGTTAAAACAGTGCGGTCATCTCGGATAGCCCTGAAGGTGGTATTCACCCGAATGCGCTGGTCGTTGGGGAGGGTTGAAACTGCAACCAGCCCGGCGATATTGAATTGCGTAGATAGCCTGCCGTCGTTGGGGCCAAAGGCAATGAGATTCACCAGCGGTGTGGTTCGCCCAATTTGGATGGCCAGGGTGCTGGAGCGAAGGGTGGAGTCAATCGTCAAGTCACTAATCGTCAAGTCACTGGCTGGGATCTCGTTCACAGGCAAGATGCGGGCTTCAACATTGGCGATGCGAGCTTCACCGCTGCCTTGGAGGGGGTTGGTGCGCACAGGGATCCCGTTGTCAAACCTCGGATTGACATAGTCCAAGCGGAGGCTGGTGGTCTCCAGCACCGAGCCGGGGGTAAAGCGATACTCCTGGGCCGAGACAAACGCTGTGGGATCCACCTGGACAGGCCCAGGTAGGGTTGGCGCCTCATTAACCTCGCCGCAGCCCCCTAAGAGCAAAACCCCACACAACACTGCCAATGATCGACCTTTGAAGTTCATACGGCACTGCCTCACACACCCTAATCTGGGGAAATTCACACACAAAATGGAGGGGAAGGCACCCAACCCCAACGCTACAGGTAGGCTGGTTGCCCCTGCTCGAGGCTATGATACCCCATATCTAGGGGATGGGCCATTTCCAGAACAATTTCTTGCATTTGCTTTGCCGGTCGCTTGACAACGCTCTGAGATGCAGTAGAACTAACGGCAGACATTCCCCCTTGAAACGGGATCTCCACGTAATCTTGCCAATGCACATGGGCAGATTCAGTGGATCTCGGCTGGACGCAGTTGGAAGAACTTGCTGTGGTGTGAGTGAGTGGAGACTTCCCCAATGAAACGACGTTCTGGCTCAGCCCTTGGCGGCGGTGGCCTTTCCCTTCTGGTAACTTGGGCTTCGCTGGCCCTGGTCACTGGTTGTAGCAGCGAGACTACTGGTGGGCTGCCGCCCCTCTTGACTGCCGACGGAGCTACACCCCCTCCGGTGGCGGTTGCCCCTACCATTTCACCCAACCTCACGCCCATCACCTTCCGCCCCGGGCCGGACTTTGCCCCCATCACCCCGCCGCCAGTTCAACCCGATCTGCCGGATCCACCTCAATTTGGGCCAGGGGGCGGCTTCAATGCCGATCAGGAGTTTGCCTCGCGATCCTATAAGATCGATATAACTGGTTTGATCGTGCGTGGGACCATTGCTAGCGTTGATGTACAGGTTTTAAACATCACCTGTGGAACAGACGTGACAGATGTTATACTCCCAACTGCTTTAGAACAATTTAAGAATCTATTGATTGGCAGAGGAAATACATTCCTTGATGCGACGGGAATTACCTTTAGCTTTACTTTTCCGACAGATCCCCGCTACTTTAATGATCTCAGAATTCTTTCTAAAGCCATTCGTGGCGTTCGTAGAGTTGATGCACAGGGGCAGGTTCAGATCACAGACGAGCTGACTGGTGATGACATTCTGATCATCTTAACTATTCGTGATAGTTTTGGTCAGGTGCTAAGAGTTGACGATTCTATATTTAGTGGAGAAGAAAGCCGAACAGAAATTCGTGGCTCTGTAATTCCACCCTGTGGCAACCTTCCTCAGCCAACTCCCACTCCAACTCCTACTCCTCTGCCGCCTGTACCTACGCCTACCTCAGGCCCCACTCCTGTGCCAACGCCGGTTCCTGTGGGACCCTCGCCCCTGTTTGCTCGCTTCCTACGGCCCAATCCAGCGCCGGTCAATACACCTGTTACCCTCACCTTTGTAGTCGATAACCGAGTGGCTGGCGCTATTCCCTTGAGTGGTCTCAGCTTCCAGGCAGTCTTGCCAGAGGGGCTGGTCGTGGCCAATCCTCCCACACCTGCCGGCATTGCCAATCCAAATACCTGCGGGGGCACTTTGGGCGCAATACCGGGAACAAGGATCATCAACCTTTCGGGCGGAGTTCTGGCAGCAGGTGCTACTTGCGAGGTGAACATCTCCATTCAAGCAACGGCTCCTGGGATCTACACATTGCCGCTGCTATTTGTGTCGAACAATCAGACTCTACCCAGTGCAGCTCCTCCCATCACTCTAGTAGCTAACTAGCAGCCAATGGTGATGCGGCTTTGGAGAGGACTTCCGTTTTGTAAGCGAAGGTGGCAGGAAATGAAGGTGCAAAAGTTCAAGACTGAAAGAAGTTGGTTGCGGGCTTTAGGCAGCGCGGGGGCTGTTTTCTTCACTACGGCAAGCTTGATCGGCTGTCAGCAATCCAACGACAAAAGCGCCACTAGCTTTGTTCCTGGGCCGATCATTCCGCCGCAAACGCCCAGCGTACCTACCGGAGGCACTGAGGTGGGTTTACCTCCTATAGCCCCAGGGATCCCTTTACCAACTCCTACCATTGCTATCCAACCTCCTCTCCCAGCCCCAACCATTCCTCCAATTCCCTCTCCTGCTCCTGTTCCCACCATTAAGGCGGAGATCCCTGTTCCTTTTACTCCTTTCCCTCCTCCTCCCCCCCCTCCGTTCCCTGTTGAGAAAGTTAGCGTTACGCCAGAAAAAGTTACGTTTGACTCAGGGACAACTGTTGGCTCCATAGAAACTCTCACGCTTACGCCTTCTGCTCCTCCGGCCAACGGCAGTTTGGTGTTGAAAGTGGAAAGCAGCAACCCGCAGGTGGTGGGCATTTCTACAACGGCTGCCTCTTTTGTAACCGTCGTCATTCCACCGGGATCCGAGGATAAGCCCACAGTTACATTAACCCGTTTGATCCCGGCCACTCAGGAAGGCAATGCCACCATAATAGTTACCCGCGACCCTGCCACAACAGCTGTCAATTACCCGGTGGGCAGTGTGAATGTTCTTGTGCCGGTTAAGGTATTGCAGAAAGCGCCGCCTACCATTACGGTTACCCCTTCGACGATAGAGTTTCTCGATAATGACATAGTTGGGGCTACCAAGGTTGTCAGGGTCGAACTCGCAGCCCCTCCGATTGGTGGGCAGGTTGTTTTGGATGTCAGCGGAACTCCTAACCCCTTTGGGGCGGGCGCTCCGTTCACTGTTTCGACCTCTACTCTCCTCTTTAAGGAAGGTAGCAAAGGGCCTCAAGAATTCGGAGTTATTCGACTAACGGACGGGGTATTCACTGGCTCCATCACTATTAAGCTTAACCCATCCTTAACTACTGCCAGCAACTTCCTGACCAGTGATATTAACTTTGTGATTCCTGTGAAATCAGCTGTAGGTTCTATCCAGCTTGAATATGAGGATTCAGTAGATTGCACCAACAACCCTGGTAAGCTAGTCATCGTAAATCCAAAAATTACCATCCAAGGTAGAGTCCTTAGACCCCTAACTTTCAAGGCAGAGCCTGAACCTCCACCGCCAGCTGGCTTTTCGTTTGACAGGCTAACGGGGGCAATCAGGGTGCAGTGTCCAGCCCCCATTGGCTCTACTCTCTTGACATTGGTGACTGTTACGGACTCTTCTAGTCCTCCTATCTCGGCGCAGGCACGTGTGAACATTACAGTTAAGTAGACGATACATGCCTGGCTTGTATGAATGTCCAAGACCATCTTGGGTGAGACTGTTGAGCTACACCCAATCGGCTTTTCTTTTGCTGCACTGGTAACGGTTACTAACTCTTCGACTCCCCCAATTGCAGCTCAGAAGTTTGCAGCGGTCAAAGTCGAGTAGCACATATCGTGTCAGTTCCTTTGCAGAGCCAACTTTCTGGGTTGGCTCCCACTCCATCAATCGTCGGAGGGCAGGTCTGTAGCAGCCTCTCTTGCAGCGGACCTAGCATAGCAGCGCCTTACCTCAAGAGGAAGAAAGTCCGCGGCTGGTGACCCTGCAAGCCCTCCAGCAGAGCCCTCCTTTTCTGGAGAGACAAAGCCTTACTCTGGGGATCGTTCAAGACCCGCCTACGCAACAGGCAGAGCTTCGGGAGTGGTGAACCATGCTAGGAGGAGGCGGCTGCCATCTCCCGTGCCAAGACCCATTCCACGAGGGTGCGCACGCCGTAGCCAGTGGCGCCTTTGTTGGTGTAGCCCGAGTCTTTTTCGGCCCAGACGGGACCAGCTATGTCTAAGTGGGCCCAGGGGGTTTTCTCCACAAATTGCTTAAGGAAGAGGGCGGCAGTGATGGAGCCGCCAGAGCGAGGACCAGTGTTTTTCATGTCGGCTACGGTGGAGCTGAGGCCCTCGAAATAGCTCTCTTCCAGGGGTAAGCGCCAGATCTTTTCGCCAGAGAGGTTGGCTGCCTGCTGCAGCTCCTGGGCCAGCTGCTCGTCGGGGGTGAAGAGGCCGGCGATTTCCTCTCCTAGGGCAATGACGCAGGCGCCGGTCAAGGTCGCTAGGTCAACAATGGCGTCCACCCCTAGTTTCTCGGCAAACACCAGGGCATCAGCCAGGGTGAGACGGCCCTCGGCATCGGTGTTGTTGACCTCGATGGTCTTGCCGTTGGAAGCGGTGAGGATGTCTCCCGGGTGCAGGGCCCGACCGCTAATCATGTTTTCCGTGGCGGCGACGATAAAGTGCACCTCTACCCGCGGCTTGAGGGCAGCTAGCGCACGGGCCGCTCCCAAGACGGCTGCCGCCCCGCCCATGTCGGTTTTCATCATGGCAATGCTGCGGGAGTCGGTTTTGATGTTGAGGCCGCCGGAGTCGAAGGTGAGGCCCTTGCCCACCAGGGCCAACTTGGCAACGGGATCCCCTTCTTTGGGCTTGTAGGTGAGGTGGATGAACTGAGGCGGCAGATCCGAGGCTTGGGCCACGCCTAGGAAAGCCCCCATGCCTAGGGCTTTGCACTCTTCCCGCCCCAGGATCTCCACCTCTAGGCCGTAGTCTTGGGCCAGTTGCCGGGCAGTGTCAGCCAGGGCAGGAGGCGTGACGACGTTGGCGGGAGCAGCCACCAGTTCTCGGGCCAGGATCGTCCCGGCAGCCATCTCGGTGGCCCGCTGAAGGGCGTTCTCACAGTCTTGGCGGGCCTGGGCCAGTCCCGGCACCAAGAGCGTGACTTCTTCAACGGAAAAGCCGCGCTCTTCGTTGGGCTTGGGGGGAGATTTGAAGCGGTTATCCTGGTGGGCCACCAGGAGGCTGGCTTCAACCACCGCCTGCACTGCTCGCCCCTGATCCAAGCCAGTTTCCGGCAAAGACAGCACTACCTGCTTGGCTTTAAGGCTGTGGGCCTGGCGCAGGCCGTTGGCAGTAGCCCGTCGCAGTCCTTCCAAAGTCAGCGCTGCGGGATCCCCCAGCCCCACCAGCACCAGCTTGCGGATAGGCCCTGGCAGGCGCAGGGCGAGGCTGCTGTTGGGCTTGCCCTGAAACTTCTGTTCTTGAACCGCTTCCGCCACCAGCCCCGACCATACCTTCTCGTCCAGGGAAGCGATCTCAGCAGGCAGCGGGAAGGTGGCGTTTTCGCCGCTGGGGGCAAAGCAGTAGACCAGGGCACATTCTGCCTGCGTTAGAGGGGGCTCGCCAAGACGAAGCTGCATGGGAAACCTTTGGCCAAGCTATGGACGGCAGACTTTCAGTGTAGCCAATTTGCCGCTTCTAGGACAGGGGATCCCTCGCCTGCCCTCGACGTTGGCTTCCCCAGCCAATAGCCTTTAATCAGGAAGGGAGAAAACCAAGGTATGGCCTGGCGGCGGCGTCACGTCCTTCAGCTTGGGGTTATTGCCTGCGCAATGCTCCTGGCTCTGGCGGTAGGAGGGGTGGGATCCCTGGCCCAGGCGCAGAGACCCCTGGAAGAGCTGCCGCAGCCGGTTCGCCTCAAGCTGCCCCCAGGCCTAGCCCGCTACGCCTACGACAAGTCGGCGGGAGACTACTTCGAAGAGATCGAGCCGCTGCTGCCGGGCGGAGCTTATGCCCAGTGGGCCTTCTATCCCGTCCCCGTCTACATCCAGGGGGATCACCCCCAGTGGAAAACCTTTGTGGAGCAGGCGGTGAAGGAGTGGTCTGCTTATATCCCGATGCGGGTGGTGGCCAAAGAGGAAGAGGCCCTCTACGGGATGAGCATTTATCGCGTTCCTGGCATTGGCGACGGGATAGCGGGGGCAGCGCGCCCAGAGTTTTTCTTTGCCGCCGATGGCTCGCTGCAGCAGCGGGTGCGCATTGTCATCGCCGAAGGCCAGGGGCTGGCAGAAGTTACGGCAGTGGCCCGGCACGAGATTGGCCATGGGCTGGGGCTGTGGGGCCATAGTCCCAACCCGCGGGATCTGATGTACGGCGGCCACCACGCGGAGGCTACCGGCAATCGCCGCCTGCTGCGGGTGCCCACCATTACCAAGCGGGATCTCAACACCCTCAAGCGGGTCTACGAGCAGCCCACCCTGATGGGCCAGGTCTTTCCAGAGAGCTACCGCCGCCTGTTTGGCCAGGTTCGTGAGGAGATCCCCGCACCTGGCTAAAGCCGCAGCAGTTGCGACGCCCCCTTGGCCGCCATAGCCAGGAGAAAAAACAGCAACTGGGTGGCCACGATGCTGGGGCCGGAGGGCAGGTTGAAGGCGGCCGAGAGGAGGATCCCCAGCACCGCGCTCAAGCCCCCGAAACCCATGGCCAGCAACACATAGGTTGTAAAGCGGGATCCCAAAAGCCGCGCCGTCGAAGCGGGGATGACCACAAAGGCGCTTACCAACAGCACCCCCACCGAGCGGATCGACAGCGCCACCACCAAAGCCAGCAGCACCACAAAGGCTAGCCGCTGCCAGCCCACTTCCACCCCTCGCGCCCGCGCCAGCGACTCGTCCAGGGTCAGCAACATCTGGGCAGTCAAAGTCAGCCCAATGTACCCCAGGGCCAGCAGCAGGAGCAGGCCGCTCATCCAGAGGGCCGGCGGGCTGATGCCCAGGATGTCCCCGAGGAGCAGTTGGTTGAGGTTGCCGCGGTAGCCGGGGATCAGGCTGAGGCCGATGATGGCCAGGGCCAAGGAGGAAGAGTAGATGATGTTCAGCACCGCATCTGCCGAAAGCTGGGTGCGTTCCAGAATAAAAGTCACCCCCAGGGCAAACACCACCCCAAACACCATCAGCACCGCCGTAGGATTCAGTCCCAGAACCACTCCCAGGACAATACCCAAGAGCGCCGAATGCCCCAGGGCATCGCTAAAAAACGCCAACTGCCGAAAGATGGCAAAACTGCCCAGCAGCCCCCCCGTTACCCCTGTCAGGATCCCGCCCAGCAGGGCCCGCTGCATGAAGGGCAACTGCAGCAACTCGGCCACCCGCGCCCAGGTCTCCGGCATTTCCCCTCCTCAGTGATGGTGGATGTAGCGGGCAAACTCCGGCCCATAGACCTGACTCAACACCTCGGGCAACAGCGTCACGCTGGGGGATCCCTGGCAGATCAGGGAGCGATTGAGGCACAACACGCGGTCGCAATGGCGGGACACCATTTCCAGGTCGTGGGAGACTTGTAGGATGGTCCAGCCCAGGGATCGGCGCAGCTCTTCCAACATCCGATAGAACTCCCCTTCGCTGGGGCTATCCAAGCCGGCGGGGGCCTCGTCCAGCACCAGCAGCCGCCGCGGCCAGACTAGGCAATAGGCCAGCAGCACCCGCTTCAGCTCGCCGCCGCTGAGTTGACCCAGGAGTTTCGAGGCCAGGTGTAGAGCCTCGGCCCGTTGCAGGGCTTTCTGGACGGCTTCCTGCCGAGCAGCTTGCTGCTGCCAGGGCCAGCGAGGTTTGAGGGATCCCCAGCCCAGGGCGACAAACTCGGCCACGGTCAGGGGAATGGCGGGGTTGAACTGCAACCGCTGGGGCACGTAGGCAATCTGCTGCCGCACTTTCTGGGGCAAGTACCCCGACAGGCGCAGCGGCTCTCCCAGAATGCCAATCGAGCCACACTGCCGCGGCAGGATGCCCAGGATGGCCTGCACCAACGTGCTCTTGCCGGCACCATTGGGGCCGACAATGGCGGTATGGGATCCCGCCTCCAGCGCAAACGACACATTCTGCACGGCCAACTGGGATCCCCGATAGACCGTCAACCCCTCTACGTGTAGGACAACCTCGCCAGAGGTCACCGTCCCCTCGCCAGCAGGTGTTCGAGAGTTGCCTGGCCCACCAAGGGCAACTGCAGGGGAAGCCAGGCCTTTTCCTTCTCAAAGGCGGAGACCAGGTTCTCCACGTTTTGCCGCATGATGGCTAGGTAGTATTCCGGCTCGATCCCCTCCGGGCCGGCGGTTTCGATGGGATCGAACACGCGAACCTGTACCCCCAGATCTCTGGCCAAAACCTCAAAGGGGTTGTCACTCCCCACCTGAGGTTCCACTAGGATCGTCTTCAGGCCCGATTGCCGTACCGTATCCATCACCCGCCGCACATCCTCAGGGGAGGGGCTGGCTTCCGGGATCTCCACCAAGAACTCCGCTTTGAGGTTGTAGCGCTCAGCAAAATAGGGGGCAAAGTCGTGGAAGACCACAAACTTTCTGCCGGCAAAGGGCGCCAATTTCTGCTCGATTTCTTTATCCAAAGCTTCCAGTTGCTCGATAAAGGCGGCAGCATTGGCGCGGTAAATCTCTGCCCCTTCTGGATCCACAGCAATCAGGCCGTCGCGGATGTTTTCCACCTGCTGAATGGCCCGCCTGGGATCTAGCCAGATGTGGGGGTTCAACTTGCCGTGGCTGTGCCCATGAGAGTGTCCATGACCGTGAGAATGCCCATGCCCATGGCTGTGCCCATGAGAGTGCCCATGACCGTGAGAATGCCCATGCCCATGGCTGTGGGAGTGCCCATGTTCTGGCTCCTCAGTCCGCAAGGTCGGGATCCCTTGGCTGCTGTCAATAAGGCGCAGCTTGGGGTTTCCAGCGTTGGCGAGCAATCCCTCCAGGAAGGTCTCCATTCCCAACCCATTGATCACCAGCACATCTGCCTGGGCCAGCAGACGCGCGTCTTCGGGCCGAGCCTGAAAGCTGTGGGGCCCCATCTGGGGAGGGATTAGAGGCCTCACCTCCGCCCGATCCCCCGCCACGGCGCGGGTAAATTGCGTCATCGGCAGGATGGTGGTCACCACCTTCGGGGGGTCGGATCCCTGCTGCGCCTGGGACTCTTCTTGGCGCATCTGCAAGCCGCCCAGGATCCCGACCGAGAGGGCGGCCACCAGCGAGACCAGTGACCGCACAGGTCGAGCCGAACGCAGAGAGTTAGCTTTATCAGCCATGAGCCTTAGTACCTCACAAGACGACAGAGACAGCAGAGCCGGAAGCGCCTGACTTCTGAAAAGCCAAGGCCCGCTGCTGCAGCAGCGAAAACATGCTCACCAGGCCATTGCTGCGGGAAGGGCTAAGGCTAAAGTTGAGGCCCATCTCCCGCACAAACTCTAGGGAAACCTCCAGGATCTCCTCTGGGCGCAGACCGCTCAACCCCTCCGCCAAAACAGCCACCAAGCCCTTGACCAACTGGGCATCGGCATCCCCTTGGATGTAGACCTTGCCGTCTTTTAGCTCGGTGGCCAGCCACACCCGCGAGGCACAACCCCGCACCAGATTCTCCTCTGTTCGCTGCGACTCGGGGAAAGGGGGCAGGCGCTTGGCATAGGCCAGAAGCAATTCGTACTTCTGACGGGAGGTTCTGGCCTTTTGAAAGCGACCTACAATCTGCCGCAGAGCTTCGGGCATCAACCCACTGGCCTGAATGAGAATGATAATCAATCATAACACCCTCGCCGAGAGCGCCTACTGCGCGCGGGGGTGGGTCGGAAAAGCCAAAGAGGGAAGGGTTGTCTTCGCTACCGCACCGAGCGATAGCCGCCTTTTACTCCCCTCGGGGAGAGGACCAGTTGCCAGAGCTGGCTAGCCCGGGCCTTGAAGCTGCCGGCGCTCATTAGCAGGTAAAGCCGCCACATGCGGCGGAAGCGCTCGTCGTAGCGCCTAGCCAGTTGGGGCCATGCCCGCTCAAAATTGGCGTGCCAAGCTTTTAGGGTGGCCACGTAGTTGATGCCAAAGTTGTGCCAGTCTTCCAACACGAACAGGCCCTCGAAGGCCGCGGTTATTTGACGAGGCGAGGGCAGCATCGAGTTGGGAAAAATGTAGCGCTCAGTCCACGGATCCCGACCTTGGTAGGCGACATTGGTGCCGATGGTGTGAAGAAGCAACAAACCATCGTCGGTCAGGAGGCGACGGGCTACCTGCATAAACGTTCGGTAGTTGCGGTAGCCCACATGCTCGAACATGCCCACCGAAAGAATCCGATCGAACTTTCCCTGGGTCTGGCGATAGTCTTCCAGCCGAATCTCCACCGGTAGGCCCCGGCAGCGTTCGCTAGCCAGCTTGGCCTGTTCTTGGGAGACGGTAATGCCCACCACCTGCACCCCGTAGCGTTCGGCCAGGTACTGAGCCGTGCCGCCCCAACCGCAGCCAATGTCGAGCACGCGCATGCCGGGCTGCAGATCCAGCTTGCGGGCAATGAGATCCAGCTTGGCTTCCTGGGCCTCGTCCAGGGTCTGCGCCCCCCCGTCCCAGTAGGCACAGCTATAGATTAGGCGGCGATCCAGCATGGCCTCGTAGAGGTCGTTGCCGAGGTCGTAGTGGCGCTGGCCAACCACGAATGCCCCCTTGCCCCGCTGGCGGTTGACAAAGTAACTGTCCAAAGCCACTAGAGGCTGAATGAGCCAACCCACCCGCTGCGGCACCTGGGCCGTCAGGAGACGACAAACCAGCTCGTCAATAGCCTCGCAATCCCACCAGCCCTCCATGTAGGCCTCGCCAAAGCCCAGGGATCCATAGAGCAGGCAGCGCAGGTAAAGCCGCTCGTCGTGAACTTGAATATCCCAGGGCTGTGAGCCATTGAGGGTTATGCCGGCAGCATCCAGAACTCGAAGCGCATACTGACGCGCCAGCCGGTGCAAGCTGTTGAGTCCTTTCCCCATCCTCAGGAATCCCTCACTGCAGGGAAACTGACTCAACAAATACACCCCAAGGTGGCAAGGGATCCAACAAGTTGTTTCCAATTTCTAGGGATCCCCCCGAAGGGGGAAC
>NZ_JANSHU010000022.1:0-40219 GCF_047461755.1 Synechococcus sp. R65.1
TGCTTTCGCCCAGAAGCTAAAACTCTCCTGTAACGCCTTGAGCCACGCCTCTTTCTGGCAAGCAGCCTTGACAGAGTGGATTTCAGCTTGTTCTGGTAGCGGCGCTTGGATCGCAGCAGTCTACCGTTGGCAATGTAAGTCTGTTCCCCATCATGGGCAACGGCCAGGTGAACCTCGCCCAGATCCACACCAGCGACACCGCCCTCTTCCTTCTCTCCTTTGGGCGGCGCATCAACTATCTTGTAGCAAGCCCGCAACTCATACTGCTTGCCGTCCCAGCCAATTTCTACCCAGACAGGCGTATCCCAAACCCAAGGGATCACCAACGGCTCGTTGCCTTTTCCGTTGGACAACCGCAGCTTTCCGCCCTCAACTGTGATAGCTGAGGACTTCCACTGCACCTTAGTAGTAGTACCGACGGCGTCGAGGTGGACGAGCATTGGGATCCGTTTTGCGGCGTTCTCGCCACGACTTCAGAGAGGCCAAGAAGCTTTGCACTACCGCGTCTGCGCTATGGGCATGCAGCCGGTTTTCAGGATCACTGGGAAACCAACGCATGAGGGTGGCAGGCTTCAACCACAGCCCTTTCTTGCGGACGACCCGCCAAAAACTGACGAGTGTCTTGGAGTACAGCTTGCCTGCGGCTCTGCTCAAAAGTTGCAGTTGGTCTGAAACTCCCAGCTTGAGCTTGCGGACAAAGTACATGCAAAGTTGTCCTTCTGCTATCTAGAGCATCATACAAAAAGCCGCTCTCAACGGCAGGGCTTGAAACCCAGTTTTCTTGGTCAAATGCGCGTACGAATGCACTGGCGAATGCGGAGATTGGACTGGTCCAGGTTGGCAAACCCACTTAGAAGCGTGCCCCGACCGTCTAAAAGCAGCAGGGCGGCCTGGCGGCGAAAATCGATCCCGGGTAGCACTTCGGCGGCGATCTCCTGCAGCTTCTGGATGGCTGCCCCCTCGAAATCAACCGAGACATGGACAAACGGAGAAGCCAAGCGGGGATCTGTCGGCACGCTCTCGCGGATGGCCTGCAGAACCAGGTCTCGCACCAGCTGCAGCCCTCTGCCATCGATCAACACAACCTGGCGCAGCCGAGGGTTGTGCCCAAACTCCAGAGCCAAACTTGTGGAGAGGGCCTCTGCTTGGGAGCGGGTTTGGCGGTTGGTTAAGATCAGCGCCTGCAGGCCGTGGTAGCTGCCCAGGTCAAGGGGATCCCCGGAAATGCTTTCCAGCCTGAGGTCAAGGGATACGTTGGGGCTGCCGTTGCTGGGGCAGTTGCCAGCTTGAGCTGGAGCCAACGGGCCCAAGAAGAGGAGAGCAAAGGTAGCAACCCCACAAGCGACAAGTCTTTTTGGAAAAGCAAGCAGGCAGCCGCAGCCAAGCAAAACTCGTTTCATAGCAGCAAGTTCTGGGGTGGGCTGGCCAAATCTTAACCAATCTTCATCTTTGGCCCTGGCGCTCCTGGTTGGGCTTCCCACCCCCCTTGGGTTGCCAGCCTGGGCCCATAATGGAAAGCAGTCTCTCGGGGGCGGCAATAAATATGGCTTCTAGCTCCTTGTTGGATGGCCTCAATCCCTCCCAACGCCAAGCGGCGCAGCACTTTTGTGGCCCTTTGCTGGTGGTGGCGGGGGCAGGTTCCGGCAAGACACGCACCCTCACCCACCGCATTGCCTACCTCATCCGCCACTATCGGGTAAATCCAGAGGAGATTTTGGCCGTTACCTTCACCAACAAGGCCGCTCGCGAAATGAAGGAGCGCATCGAGCAGCTTTTTGCCGAGCAGGAGGCGCAGGAACAATTTGGGATCCCTTTGGCGCAACTGGAGCCTGCTCAGGCCACCCGGCTGAAATCCAGTGTTTACCACCGTTGGATTAAGCCCCTTTGGATCGGCACGTTTCACAGCCTATTTGCCCAGATTCTGCGCCTGGAGATTGAAAAATATCGGGATCTCAAGGGACGCAGGTGGACTCGCCACTTCTCAATCTTTGACGAGTCGAACGCCCAATCTTTGATTAAAGAAATTGTCATCAAGCAGCTTAACTTGGATGAGCGCCAGTTTGATCCCAAGTTGGTGCGCCATGCCATCAGCAGGGCCAAAAATCAGGGCTGGACCCCTGCGGATCTGGAACGCCACCAGCCCAATTTCCGCGGCCGCGTCCTAGCTCAGGTTTACGAGCTCTACGAAGATCAACTGGCGGCCAATAATGCCCTCGACTTCGACAACTTAATTTGGATCCCGGTGCAGCTTTTCCGCCAAAACGAGCAGGTTTTGGCCTACTGGCACCAGCGCTTTCGGCACATCTTGGTGGACGAATACCAAGATACCAACCGCACCCAGTACGAACTCATCCGGCTGCTAGTTACCAATGGGGAGAGCTGCCGCTCCAAGTGGGACTGGACCAATCGCTCCATCTTTGTGGTGGGTGATCCGGATCAAAGTATCTATCGCTTTCGCGGGGCAGATTTTACCATTTTGCTCGAGTTTCAAGAGACCTTTGGCGATGGCCTTCCAGACGACGACACCCACACCATGGTGAAGCTGGAGGAAAACTATCGCTCTACAGCTACTATTTTGAAGGCAGCCAACGTCTTGATCGAGAAAAACACGGAGCGCATCGATAAAATTCTCCGGCCAACTCGCCCTCCAGGCCATCCTATCGTTTGCTACCAGGCGGAGGACGAGATGGCAGAGGCTGAGTTTGTGGTCAACACCATTCGCAAGTTACACAGCCAAAATCCCAACTCTTCCTGGGGAGATTTTGCCATCCTCTACCGCACCAACGTCCAATCTCGCCCTTTTGAGGAGGTTTTGCTGCGGTGGGGGATCCCCTACACAGTGGTGGGCGGGCTGCGATTTTACGAGCGCAAGGAAATTAAAGATGTGCTGGCCTATTTGCGGGCCGTGCTCAACCCTGCCGACTCCTTTAGCCTGTTGCGCATTATCAATGTGCCGCGGCGGGGTATTGGCAAATCCACTTTGGACAAACTAACCGAAGCAGCAACTGCCCTCAATGTGCCTTTGTGGGCCATCCTCTGCGACGAGGCTGCTGTAACCAAGCTGGTGGGGCGCTCCGCCAAGCCGGTTATCCAGTTTGCCCAGTTCATCGACCATTGGCACAAACAAGTAGCGCAGGTTTCCGCTGCTACCCTTTTGCAAGAATTGCTGCGGGATTCTGGGTATCTAGCAGATCTCAAGGCCCAGGGCACGCCAGAGGCTGAGGAGAGAATTGCCAACGTGATGGAGCTCTACAACGCCGCTTGTCAATTTGAGGAAGAAGAGGAGGATCCCAGCCTCGAGGCTTTCTTGAGCGCTGTCTCTTTGGCTGCGGATTTGGACAATCTGGAGGAAGGGGCCGAGAAAGTTGCCTTGATGACGTTGCACGCTTCCAAAGGACTGGAGTTCCCCGTGGTCTTTTTGGTGGGGTTGGAACAGGGTCTGTTTCCCAATTTCCGCGCCCTGGAGGATCCGGCTGCTTTGGAAGAAGAACGGCGCCTTTGCTACGTAGGCATTACCCGCGCCCGCGAGCAATTGTTTCTCTGCTACGCCAGCAAAAGACGCCTCTACGGCAACTGCGAGCCTGCCATCCCCTCTCTATTTTTGAGTGAGCTGCCGCACAACCTGATCCAGTGGCAGAGAGGCGGCCTGCTGCAACCTCGCAGGGTAGCTCAACCCAGAGAGGCAGCTACTGGCTGGGAGGGATCCCAGCGCTGGGCGGTGGGAGATCGTTTGCAACACCCCAAATTTGGCCAGGGGCAAATTACTCACATCTTTGGCAGCGGCGACCAGGTTACCTTAGCTGTGAGGTTTCCCGCGGTGGGCCAAAAAATTTTGGATCCGCGCATCGCACCCATCCAAAAGCTCAGCTAGCGCTCTGGTCCAAAACGACTTTGGCAGCTTAACTGGCCAGAGCGTCTTTGCATCTGACCTGGGGGCATTGGCCGATGCAGGACTTGGGATCTGGCAAATAACTTCATAGACTAGAGCAAAGGGCTCATCGCCATGGTTTTGCTGCAACCAAAGCCGCCCCTGTGATCCCGGTTCGCCTGACCTTACGCAACTTTCTCTGCTACTCTCAGGCGGTTTTGGATCTGCGCGGGATCCACACCGCTTGCATTTGTGGTCCCAACGGGGCGGGCAAATCGGCTTTGCTTGATGCCCTTACCTGGGGCCTCTGGGGCCAGAGCCGGGCCAGCAACGACAGCGATCTCATCCGCAAAGGAGCTAGCGAAACCTGGGTGGAGGTGATCTACCGCTCGCGCGGACAGACCTACCGCGTCCTGCGCAGCCGCCACCTCTCGGGGGAGGGATCCCTGGAGTGGCAAATCCAGATTGGAGAAAGCGAGGGCCAAGCCCGTTGGCGCAGCCTTACCCGCCGGGGCCTGCGCGCCACTCAAGAGGCAATTGAAAGTCAGCTTGGCCTTGACTACGACACCTTCCTCCACTCCGCCTACCTGCGCCAGGGACAGGCCGATGCCTTTACCCTAAAGCGCCCCGGCGAGCGCAAGCAGGTCCTGGCGGACATGCTCAAGCTGGGCCAGTACGACTTGCTGGCCGAGCGCTGCCGCGAACAGGCCCGCAGCGCCAAGCTCAGAGCCGACCTGCTCCAAGAGCGCCTGCGCAAGCTGGAGCAACACCCCACCGACCTCGAGCAAATCCAAACGCAACTGGAGCAGCTTCAGCAACGGCAAACCCATCTGCAACAGCTCTTGGTGCAGCAGCAGCAGGAGTTGCAGGCTCTAGAGCGCGCCTACGAACATCGCCGCACCCTCCAGGAGCGGTACCAGCAGCTTGCCCACCATGTGCACAAGCTCAGCGCCAACCTGCACCACACCGAGCAGCAGTGGCGAGCGCAGCGGCAGCAGCTTTTGCAGTTGGAAGAGCTGGTTGCCAAAAGCGAAGAGATCCAGGCCGGCTACGAACGCTATCAAGCCCTGATGGCGCAGGATCGCCGTCTCCACCATCTCTTCCAGCAGCAACAACAGCTGGTGCAGGAACGCCAAAAGCTGCAGGCCCAACAGGCCGAGCAACAGCGGCAATACCTGCAGAGGATGCAACAGCTGCAACAGGAATTGGCTGCCTGCCAGGTCCAGGCTCAGGCCGATGCCCAACTCCTGGCCGAACAGGAGCGCATTGAAAACGCCCTGTACCACTACCGGCAGGCCTATGAGCGGCTGCAGAGCTTGAACGAGGCTCAGGCTCAAGCGGCCACCCTCCTAGAGCAACAACGGCACTGGCAGGAGGAGATCCGCCGCGAGCGGGAACGCCTGCAAGCCCGCCTCCAGTTCCTCAAGCAGCATCTGCAAAGCCAGGAGAGCCTGGCCCAACAGCAGCAGCAACTGGCCGAGAAAATTGCCGCCGGAGCAGCGGCCCTGGCCGAGCTGGAACGGCAGCGCCTCTACCAGCAGCAGGTGCTGGAAAAAATCCAAGAGCGCCGCCTCTTTGTGCAGAAGCTGCAGGAGCGGCAGCGGGTTCTCCAGCAGCAGTGGCAACAGGAGGAGGAGCACTGCCGCCTGCTAGAGGATCCCTGGGAAACTTTCCCCCTCCAGAAGGATCCGAATTGCCCAGGCGCTGACCCTCCTGAACCCGGAGAGCCCTACTCTGTCCCTGCTTTGGCGGGGGTGAAGGCCGTGGCAGACAAAGCCACCCCCGAAGCAGCCTTCTCGGAGCAGCCTGCTGCGCCCGCACCGCCCGCCCCAGGGCTGGCCACGCCAGGATCCCAGCTCAGGGTTTGCCCCCTCTGCGCTCGCCCCCTTAGCCCGCCTTTGAGGGCGGTGGTGCTGCAAAAACACCGCCAGCGCCAAGAGGAGATTGCCGGCGAGCTCTTTGTCATTCGCGAGCAACTGGCGGTGGCCGACCGGGAGATCGGGCTGTTGCAAGAAGAAGCTCAGCGTCTTGGCCAGGAATTGGCCACCTGGGACGAGCGACTGCACCTCCAGGGACGCCTGCAACAGCAGTGGGAGGCTGAGCAGGAGCGCCGTCGGCAGCTGGAGGCCTGGCGACAAGAAGCGGTAGAGCTGGAGCAGCTCCTCAGCCAAGAAGCCTACGCCCAAGAGGCACGGCAGCAGCTTGCCCAGATCCAGCAGTCCCTGCAGCAGCTGGGCTACGACGAGCGGGAGCACGCCCTGCAACGAGCAGAGCTGGAGCGCTGGCGCTGGGCCCTGGGCCGCTCCCAGGAACTGCGCAAAGCCCAAGAGCGCCGCCCTCGCCTGGCCGAGCAAATCGCCTCCCTGCAAGCGCAGCTGGAAGCCCTGCGGCAGACAGCCTCCTCTGCTGCTCTGGCGGAACGGCTGGCCCAGATCGAGCAGGCGCTGGACCACCTTGGCTACGACGGATCCCTGCACCAGCAAGTAAAAGCAGAGCTGGCCCAGGCGCAACTGTGGCCGGCCCGCCTGCAAGCCCTCCAGATGGCCTGCCAGGAGCTGCCAGAAGCAAGAGCCCGCAGCCAGGTCTTGGCCCAACGCCTACAGGAAAGCCGCCAGCAGCTTGCCCAGGCCACCCAAGAGCTGGAAGCACTACAGCGACAGCTGGCGGAGCAGCCCGAGGTCTCACCTACTCACCTGGAAGGGATCCGCCAAGCCCTGCAGGAGCACCGGCAAGAGCTAGATCAGGTGCTCTCTCAGCTTGGGGCGGCCCAACAGCGGTTGCAGCAAGCCCTTGAGCGACAAGCAGAGCAAGCCGAGCTGGAGCAGCAACTGCAGCAAGCCCGCCGCCAGCAGCAGGTGTACCAAGAGCTGGCCAACGCCTACGGCCGCAACGGCATTCCTGCCCTGATCATCGAAAATGTCCTGCCGGAGCTAGAAGCCCAGGCCAACCAGATCCTGGGCCGCCTCACCCAGCACCGCCTGCAACTCCGCTTTGTAACCCAGCGCTCGGGGCGACGTTCGGACAAGCTAATCGAAACCCTCGACATCCTCATCGCTGATCCCCGCGGCACCCGCCCCTACGAGACTTATTCCGGGGGAGAAGCCTTCCGCATCAACTTCGCCATTCGCCTAGCGTTGTCTCGCCTGCTCACCCAGCGCGCCGGCTCTGACCTGCAAACCTTGATCATCGACGAGGGGTTTGGATCCCAGGACGCCACCGGGCGGGCCCAGCTACTGGCGGCCATCAACGCCATTGCCTCCGAGTTTGCCTGCATCCTGGTCATTACCCACATCCCGAGCCTGCAAGATGCCTTTCCCTGCCGCATCGAGGTGCAGCCTTCTCCCCAAGGATCCCGCCTCTCCATTCGCAGCTAGTCGGCTGGCGGGGGCCGCCAGCCTGCCTCTGCAGCCAGGGGAAGCTAAGGCTCTCCTGCTTGGGCTTTTGCGCAGGGGTCGGCAGCCCCCCTGTCGCTTTCAATCCTCGTCAGGGGATCCAGAGTAGAGATCTTCCAGGCGGCTGCGGGCTTCCTCCAGGCTGGTTGTGCGAATAACCAACAAAGGCTCTTCCGTCAGGTTGCCATCCGCATCCAAGAGCTCCGGGTGGGGCGCCTGTCGGCGAGCGCGACGCGGTGAGGCCTTGGGCTCTTCTTTGCTTAGAGTTACTACGTTAACCACTAGGTTGCGCAGCGCCACGAAGGCAATGGCCACAAAAGCCATGAGGTAGAGGATCTGCAGCATCACGAGTCAGAGGAGTCAGAAGAGGGGTGAAGTTGGCGAAAGCGGCGGCCCAGCTCGGCGCACTCCATCAGCAGGCGATGCCATTTTGCCATCAGGGCCGGGTCAATGCCAACTTCATTATCCGATAACCGATAGAGAGCTTCCGCTGCTTGTAACTCCGCTTGGGCAGCCAAGACCCGCTCCAGGAGGGACTGCTGCACTTCTGGGCTGATGAAGTCCAGGGTTTCTTCTTGCAAAAAGCGACGGCAGCGCTCAAACCAGTAGTGGTAGTCTTCTAGCAGCGGCCCCAGAATCTGCCGCAACAGCTTGGCTTTGCTCATGTCTGGGATCTCTTTGGATGAGAAGAATCTTAGCCGAACTTAACGTTCTCCCGCCAGGGATCCCTGGCTGGCCTCTAGCTGGGCTTCCATCTCCAGCATGAGGGCTTCGATCTGAGGCAGCAATTCCTGGGCTTGCTCTTGCCAGTAGCCCCGCTGGTGGGCCTCCAGCAGCCGCTCGCTCATATCCCGCAGCGCCCAGGGGTTGTGGCTTCGCAAAAACTGCTGCACCTGGGGATCCAGCAGGTAGGCGCGGGCCACCCCGGCGTACATGAAGTCTGGCACGGCGTGGGTAGTGACATCGTAGGCAAAGAGATAGTCCAGTGTGGCGGCCATCTCAAAGGCGCCCTTGTAGCCGTGGCGCATCACGCCGGCAATCCACTTGGGGTTGACGACGCGGGCGCGATAGACGCGGTCGATCTCTTCAGCCAGAGTGCGGATCTTGGGGTTGTGGGGACGGGCGTGATCCCCGAAGTAGATCTGGGGGTTGCGGCCCTGGAGCGTTCGCACCGCTGCCACCATGCCCCCCTGAAACTGGTAGTAGTCGTCCGAGTCGAGGAGATCGTGCTCGCGGTTGTCTTGGTTGTGCAGGACAACTTGCAGACGGGCCAGTTGCCGCCGCAGCGCTTCGGGGGCTGGCTCTCCCTCCCCCTCGGCCCAGTAGGCGTAGCCGCTCCAGTTGAGGTAGGCGCGGGCCAGATCCGCTTCCGTTTCCCAGTTTTGCGCCTCGATCAGCCCCTGCAGACCGGCCCCGTAGGCCCCCGGCTTGGAGCCGAAGATGCGCAGCCGCGCTCGCTTGGCCGCTTCTGAGGGAGGGATCCCTTGCTCCTGCCAGTATTGGGTATCGGCTAGCACCTGGGCCCGCAGGGGGTTGTCGCTTTCCGGCTCCTCCAGAGCGGCCACAGCTTGCACGGCCCGGTCGAAGAGGGCAATCAGGTTGGGAAAGGCATCCCGAAAAAACCCAGAAATGCGCAGAGTTACATCCACGCGGGGACGCCCCAAAACCGCTACAGGCAGGATCTCGATATCCACCACCCGTCCCCCATCCCAGCGGGGCCTGACCCCCAAAAGCGCCAGCGCCTCGGCCCAGTCCTCGCCACCGGTTCTCAGGGTGGAAGTTCCCCACACGGATAGGCCCAGATGGCGGGGGTATTCCCCCTGCTCTTGCACGTAGCGCTCCACCAGCCGCTCGGCAGCCAGCGAGCCAACTTGCCAGGCTGTCGGGGTGGGGATGGCGCGGATGTCCACCGAGTAGAAGTTGCGCCCAGTGGGCAACACCTCCACCCGGCCCCGCGTGGGAGCGCCGGAAGGGCCGCTGGGCACATAGCCGCCATTGAGACCGCGTAGGAGATTTTCCAGCTCCTGGGGAGTTTGCTGCAGGCGAGGGAGCAAGTCCCTCTCTATCCACTGCAGCACCTGGCTGGCTGCCGGCCCCGGCGGCGGGTCGTAGGGGATCCCCTGTAGCCGTTGGGCAATCCAGCGGCGGGCTTGAGCTTCTAGGGCAGCTACCCCATCTCCGATGCGGCGGAAGTTCTTGCCCATGGAGCTAATTCCTCAAGTAAACGGCTGCCCCTAGGCCAACCAGCATTTCTTCGGGGGTAATTTTGCCATCTTGGTTGGTGTCGAGGGCATCGAAGACGCGATCTGCCCCCATCCACTCCTCGCGGGTGATGAAGCCATCCCCATCCAGATCGTAGAGGCGGAAGACATCCTGGGCGGCGTGGGTAATCGTCTCCTTGGCGCCCTCCAGCTTCTGCAGCCGCTCGGCGAGCAGTTTTTCCAGCACCTCCAGCGCCTTGGAGAAGCCCTGGATCCCTTCCTCCAGCTTTTCCGAGGCCATGCGGTTTTCCCGGTGCATCTGATCGAAGGTGGCTCGGTCCATCACCAGGCGGGGAATGTCCATTTTCTTGGCTTTTTCCGGATCCAGCTTGCGCTCCAGGTGGCCTTCGGTGTTTTGCAGCTCCGCTAGCAGAGGCGGCGAGATGGTGAGCAGGTCGCAGCCGGCCAGCTCGAGGATTTCCCCGATGTTGCGGAAGCTGGCGCCCATCACCTCTGTTGGGTAGTCGTATTTGCGCAGATAGTTGTAGATCTGGGTTACCGACTGCACGCCCGGGTCTTCGGCGGGCGGGTAGCTCTCCCGGCCGGTGTGTTTCTTGTACCAGTCGAGGATGCGGCCCACGAAAGGCGAGATGAGGGTTACCCCCGCCTCGGCACAGGCAATGGCCTGGTGCAGGCCAAACATCAGGGTAAGGTTGCAGTGGATCCCTTCTTTTTCCAGGATCTCGGCAGCCCGGATCCCTTCCCAGGTGGCGGCAATTTTAATCAACACCCGCTCGGGATCCGCCCCTGCTGCCTTGTAGAGCTCGATGAGATGGCGGGCCTTGGCAACCGTAGCTGCCGTGTCGTAGGAGAGGCGGGCATCTACCTCGGTGGAGACGCGGCCAGGAATAATGGACAAAATGCGCACGCCAAAGGCCACCGCCAGTTGGTCGACGGCGTGGGCCACCACGGTTTTGAGGTCGGCTTTGGATCCCAGGTCTTGGCGAGCCTTGAGCAAAGTTTCATCGACAATGCCCTGGTACTGGGGCATTTGGGCGGCCGCTGTGATTAAAGAGGGATTGGTGGTGGCATCCCGCGGCTTAAAGGTCTCGATGGCATTGATATCCCCCGTGTCGGCCACCACGACGGTGATCTCTCGCAACTGCTCCAGCAGGCTCCTGCTCATACTCCCCTCCTTGGGCCTCGCGCTCCGCGGCACTTTGGCAACCTAGTCCCAGTGTCACCTATCTCAGTAGGGGATCCCGCTAGCCGTGAGATTGTCTTAATTCTCTTCCGCTCCCCCTCACGGGTCTTGCCGAGAAGGCTAAAATTCCATTAAGGCTTTTTCCCCTTTCTGCCCCTTTTTTTTGCAGGTGTACGTCTTGCCTTGCTGTAAGGAGGGATCGTCGTGGCTACGGAGACCCTGGTTAAGCCTTCTGTAACCCCAAAGCACATGCCCATGTACCGGGTGTTGCTGCACAACGACGATGTCAACACCATGGAGTACGTGGTGCAGGTGTTGCTGAAGGTGATCCCATCCCTGCTGCCGCAGCAAGCCACCGAAATCATGCTGGAAGCCCACAACAACGGCGTTGCCGTGGTTATCGTGGTGCCGCGGGAACCTGCGGAGTTTTATTGTGAGCAGTTGCGCCAGCACGGCCTCACCAGCTCGATTGAGCCGGAACGCTAGTTAGGAGCAGCGTGGGTGGGCCTGCTGATTGCGAAACTCAAGGTTTTTCCCTTTCCGCTGCGCCTGTTGCTGTTTCTGGGAATCCCCCTCTTGGCCTGGCTGCCGTGGGTCGGGCTAGGGGGGGTTCTCTTTGGGCAAGACTACCTTTGGTTGCCGCTGTATGCCCTGCTGCTCCTTTGGCTGTGGCAGTGGGGATCCGGGTTTGCCGCCTATGGCTTGGACAGTAGTTGGACTTGTCGGGCTGGGATCCTCTGGGGCTTGGGGATCGGTGCCGGGGGGCTTTTCCTGCTGTTTGGCCTGGAGGGGGCCCTGGGCTGGCTGAGCTGGAAGCCAGTGGAAGGGGGATCCCTGCTCGGCTATGGCTTGCTCGGGCTGGGGGTGGGCCTGGCAGTGGCGCTGGTGGAAGAGCTGGTGTTCCGCGGCTGGCTAGTGCAGGAAATGGCGTTGGACTACGGCTGGACAAGGGCGCTATGGGGATCCAGCTTTCTCTTTGCTTTGGCCCATTTCTTGAAGCCGCCAGCGGAGGTTCTTGCCACCTGGCCCCAGTTTCCAGGGCTGTGGCTGATGGGCCTGCTGCTGGCTCAGGCAAAAGTGTGGAACCAAAACAAACTAGGCCTCAGCCTGGGGCTGCACGCCGGCTGGGTGTGGGGCGTTACCTGGGTCAACAACTTGGCCTGGATCGAATACACCGGGAGGGCGCCAGCGTGGCTCACCGGGATCGGCAACAACCCTCTGGCTGGGCTGATGGGCCTACTCTTTCTAGGCGGCACCTTCCTGGTTCTCAAGGGGTTGGCTGGCGGCAGAAGCTGAGCAACCTTCCTCTGCCCAAGGGCCGTTCTCATAGTAGGCGGCTACCCTCTCCTGGTCAGGCTGAGTCAGCCAGCTCACCCCCACCAGCACCGCCGTGCCGATGACCACCGCCGGGATCACCGGCAGCCAGCCCCCTGTCCAAGCCTTGGGCAACAGGCCCGAAAGCCACCCCAAGGTGAGGCCGCTGGAGACCAAAGCCCCGGCCACGGCTCCAGCGCGAGTTGCCCGCTTCCAGTACAGGCCGGCCATCAGGATGGGAAAGAGCATGGCATAGCCCTGAAAGCTCCAGGTGGCAATCTGGGCAATGAGCCCTGGCGGCCTGACGGCAATGGCAAAGGAAACTAGCCCAATCCCCAACACTACCCCGCGGCCCAACAGCTCCTCCTGGTGAGGGGAAAGCGGGCGCTTGAGAAAAGTAACCACCAGATCCCGCGTAACCAGGGAGCTGGCTGTAAGCAGTTGCGAGTCCGCCGTGGACATCAAAGCTGCTAGCGCTGCTGTAATCACCACCGCCGCCACGCCGCTGGGCAGGGTCTGCAACATCAGCGGCATGACCTGATCCGGCTGCTGCAGTTCAGGAAAAGCCAGCCGGCCCCAGACGCCAATGAGGGCTGCCGGGAAAAACACCAGCAGAATGAGGAGCGGCCAGACCACCATCAGGGTTTGGAAGGGACGGGCACTTTTGGCCATGTAGAAGCGCTGGAAAAATTGGGGAAAAAGGGGCGTGGCCATGAAAAACAGCAGTTGGTTGCCAAGCAGCGTCTGCCAGCTCCAGCGCCCCTGCGGGCCGGGCAAGCTCAGCCAGGGATCCAACTGGCTGCCAGCCTCCTGGCCCCACCTCAAAGCCACTGCCACAAGAGCCACCCCCATCCCCAAAACCAAGATGATCCCCTGCACCACGTCCGTCCAGACCACCGCCTGGGATCCGCCAAAGAGGACATAGGCCAAGATCACCAAGGCCACTACCACCGCCAGGGGCCAATAGGGGATCCCCTCCCCCAAGACTGCAGCCAGCGTGCGCGCCCCACCGATAATCTGGATGCTGATGTAGGGAGCGGTAAACGTCAGGGCGCTCAGGCAATAGAGGAGAGCCAGGAGAGGACTATTGAAGCGGTGGCCAAAAAACTCGGAAGGGGTAATAAAGCCGAAGTGGCGCGCTGCCAGCCACACCCGGTAGCCCACCCAAAAAAACAGCCCCGAGATCAGTGCGGTGGTGACCCCTACCCCTAGAAAGATCCCCAGGCCGTGGGTGTAGGCATCCGCCGGCACCCCAAGGAAAGTAAAGGCGCTCAGCAGCGTCGCCAGGGTGGTCAAGGTCAAGGCCAGGGATCCCAGCCCTCGCCCCGCCAGGAAATAGCTGACCGGATCCTGGCCGCTATGGCGGTAGCTCCACACCCCAATGGCCGCCAATAGCAGCAAGTACACGCCAACTACACTCAAACTCAAAACGGTTTCACTCATCTCCAGCTCTGGGCCAGCAAACGCGCACGATGTAGAGATTTAGGGGCACCAACAGCAGCATGGCAAGTCCTGCCACCCAATACCAGGCCGGGATCCCCCAAAGCTGCGGCTGGGCAGAGCGGGATCCGACCCAGGTCAACAGCCACAGCAGGGGGTAAGCCCCCCACACCCAAGCCTGGCGCACCTGTCCAAACCGCAGTGGCCTGGCTTCCTGAGGGCCACCCGCGGAATCTAACCCTGACATTTGTCCATCTCCTGATTTTTTGCCGATTATGTAAGATACAGCCACTGGTGCAGACAATTGTCCTTCTCCAGTTCTCCTTCACCTCTCGCCCTCAAGAGGGAGCCTTGGCCAAGCCGCGGAGAAAGGGAGCGGCCCTATTGGCTAGCTTGGGCGCGGATTAGAGGGATCGGCCCCCACCGCCTCAAGCGGCTGGCGGAGTTTTTTGGATCCTTGGAGCGAGCTTGGCAGGCGGACGCCCTGGCCCTACAACAGGTGGAGGGCATTGGCCCCACCCTGGCAGAGGCGATTGTTTCCGCCCGTCCCGCCCTCGACCCTGGGGAGATCCTGGAGCAAACTCAAAAGCCGGGGATCCCCTTCCTAACCCCTGCGGATCCCGGCTATCCGCCGCTGCTGTGGGAGCTGCCGGATCCGCCGCCTATTCTCTACGTCCTGGGAGAATGTCCTGACTGGCAGCAGCCGGCCATTGCCGTTGTCGGCACCCGCGCCCCCACCGCCTACGGTCGGCAGTGGACCCAGAAAGTCAGCGCCGCCCTGGCGCAAGCCGGCTGTGTGGTGGTGTCGGGATTGGCCACGGGGATCGACGGCATCGCCCACCAGGCCTGTCTGGAGGCAGGGGGCAAGACGGTGGCTGTGCTGGGAACGGGGGTGGATCAGGTTTACCCCGCCCATCATCGCCCCCTCTACCAACGCATCCTGGAGCAAGGGGTCGTCCTCAGCGAGTATCCCCCCGGCACGCCGCCGGCCAAGGAGCACTTTCCCCAGCGCAACCGCATCATTGCCGGCCTCTGCCGCGCCACCTTGGTGATGGAGGCCCCAGAGCGTTCAGGAGCGCTGATTACTGCTCAGCTCGCCAACCACTACGGTCGGGAAGTGTACGCCCTGCCAGGGAATATCGACACGGCGGCAGCCCGTGGCTGTCTGCAGCTCATCCGCAATGGGGCAGGCATGATCCTGGGGATCGAGGACCTGCTCAAAGAGCTGGGCTTGGTTCCGGGATCCTCGCTCCCAGAACAGCCTGCGTCCCCTGGCCCCAGCGATCCCCAGCAGCAACTCCTCTGGCAGATCCTGGGCAACGAGGTCCTCAGCCTCGACGCCCTAGCCCAAGCCACCCAGATGGACATGGCCACCCTTTCCAGCACCCTGCTCCTCATGGAACTGGAGGGGTGGCTGGTGCAACTGCCGGGGATGCGCTACCGGCGGGCTCGCTGAGGTTGGATCCCTGCACCGCTTCCCCGATGGGAGCACGGCAAGTGGGATCCTCGTGGCGAGGGTTGTTCACATAGGTGCTGACGGGGTAGGCGGCCATGGCCTCTGGCGGGTAGGGGCGGAGTAGGGGCAACAGCCGCTTGGGATCCTGCACCTGGGGATCCAGCCAGAGGTCGTAGTCGCTTTCTAGCAAAATGGCCGGCATCCGCTCGTGGAAAAGCCCCATCAGCCGATTGGCCGGCGTGTTGAGGATGGCGCAGGTTTCTATCTCCACCCCTTGTGGGCTGCGCCAGCGCTCCCAAATGCCGGCAAAGGCAAACACCGGCCGATCCACCAGGTAAAACCAGTAGGGTTGTCGCTTGGCCGTGCCCTGCTCGGCCCACTCGTAGAAGCCATCGGCCGGGATCAGGCAGCGGCGGCGGCGGAAAGCCTCGCGGAAAGAGGGCTTCTCAGCCACCGTCTCAGAACGGGCATTGATCCAGCCAGCCTGGGGAGCTCGGCTCCACCTGGGGATCAGGCCCCAGCGGAACTGGGTTGCCTTCCGTCCCAGCTCCGTTGAGGCCACCACTGCCAGCACCGGCTGAGAAGGGGCGATGTTGTAGCGGGGCTGGAGCGCCGGCCATGACCCCATCTTGATTTGAAAATGCTGCTGCAGCAGTTCGGGGGCCGCCGCCAGGCTGAACCGTCCGCACATCCGGGATCCTCAGACCTTGGTGGAAATGCCTAGCAATTGTAGGATCCCGCGCAGAGGGATTTCCACGTACTCGGGGCGGTGGTTGAGCTCATAGCCCAGCTCGTCAATGACTTTCTCCAGCAGATAGGCATCCAACAACACTTCCAGCTCCTGCGGGCTGCGGGGCAGAAAAGCCCCTTGGGAAGCCACCTGCAGATATTCGGCCAAGAAAGCAGCACAAACCCAGCGGTACCAAAACTGGGCCCAGCGCCCCATGTCAGGGCACTTGTCTCCGCAGACCAGGCCGCTTTCCAGTTGCTGGCGCAAGGCGGTGTGAACAGCGTAGTGGAAAGAGCGCAGCATCGCCACCACATCCCGCAGGGGGCAGCGTTTGAGGCGGCGCTCCCCCAGGGACCGGCGCGGATCGCCCTCAAAGTCAATGATGAAAAAGTCCTTGCCGGTAAACAGCACCTGGCCCAGGTGGTAATCCCCGTGGCAGCGAGTGCGCAAAGCCGTGATCTTCCGCTCCAGGATCAGGCGGAAGCGGCTCATGATCTCCCCTTCTTGGTCGTAAACCGTCCGGGCTAGCTTGGCCTCCAGCTCTGGCAGGTTGGGGATCTGCTTGGCTAAGACGGGAAACACCTGGCCCACCAAGTTGCGCAGGGATTGGTAGATGGAGCGCTGGTAGAGACTGGAGAAAGGCTCCGGCGCAAAGTCTTTGTTCTCGGTGTCAGCGGCCAAGGCAAGGTGGAGTTCGGCGGTGCGCTTGGCTAAGATCCGCACCGACTCCAGGTAGCTGCCAATGGTGGCATAGGCCAGCTCCGGCAGGGGAAGCTGCGCAAGCTCTAGGAAAGAGCCCTGAGGCACCGGCACCGCTTCCACCGCGGCGTGGTGGACAAGCACGGTTTCGAAGAACTGTTCCAAAGTGTCTAGGGTGTAGTGCCAGGCATCTCCCTCGTTGGGGATGTACTCCTGCAAAATGGCCAAGGTAATCTCAGAGCCTCGCGTCCCGCGGCGACGACGATACTCCAGGGATCCCAACAGCCGCGGCACCCGCACCTGGGGATGGTGCTCTAGCAGGTAGCGGCCAACCTCCAGCTCCGGGTTTACCCCCTCAGCCACCCGGCGGTAGAGCTTGAGGAGGTACTGGTTGCCGTAGACCACCGAGGTGTGGCTCTGCTCCGCCTTGAGGAGGCGAGGCTCCAGGCTAGGGTCGTACTCAAGCGTGGCAAAGCTAGTGGCCCAAAGCTCTCCCCGACCGTGGCGCAGGCGGCTCTGCTGCACAATCATCTGCAGCAGACCCAACAAGAAGGTCTTATCAGCCAGAGCGTCGAAAATCACTTCCGTTGGCTCCCCGGCCACTTGCACAGGGAGGATGACTGCCTGGGGCGCCTCTACGCGCAGGTGTACGGCTGCTTCTTGAGTGGCATAGCCCACGGGTAAAGAGTAGAGCTCTGTGTCTCCCTCGAGGAACTCGGCCTGGAGCAGCAAGATCTGGCTTCGCAGCAAGGGATCCCCTTCTCGACGGCAAGGGATGGCCTGCAAAATATGGATCGACTGGAGCTGGCGGTTTTTGGAGCTGAACCACTGACAGCGGTAGAGGTAGTCTCCCAAGACGGCCTCCACCTGCTTCTGGTTTTCCCCTTGAAAGAGGCTCTCCCAACTACCATCTTGAACAACCAGAGTGGCCGGGCGGACCTGCTCCTCTGGCCTGCTGGGGTGGAGGTGAATTTGCTTCGTTTTGGTCTCGAGGGAGAACCAGTAAAAAGAGTGGGGGCCCAGCGTTAGGAAATAGGGCAGCCGCCCAATGGGGGGAAACTCGGTGCGCCCAAAGATCTCCACTGGGATCAACCTCTCCCACGGGGACAGATCCAGCCCCACCCACTGGGCGTAGCGCGAGAGATTGGCCACCACCAGGATGCGCTCGTCGCCATAGGCCCGCACAAAGGCCAGCACTTTGCGGTTTTCCGGGTGCAGCACCTCAAAAGAGCCGCGGCCAAAGGCCTGGAAGCGCTTGCGCACGGCAATCATCCGCTTCATTGTCCACCAGAGGGAATGGGGGTTATTCCGCTGCGCTTCCACATTGACGGCTTCGTAGTGGTACTCGGCGTCGATGATGACGGGCAGGTAGAGCTTCTGGGGGTTGGCCCGCGAAAAGCCAGCGTTGCGGTCAGCGCTCCACTGCATGGGGGTGCGCACGCTGTTGCGATCCCCTAAGTAGATGTTGTCCCCCATGCCAATCTCGTCGCCGTAGTAGATCACCGGCGTCCCCGGCAGGGAAAACAGGAGGCTGCTCATCAGCTCAATGCGGCGGCGGCTGTTGCCCAAGAGAGGAGCCAAGCGGCGGCGGATGCCCAGGTTGATCCGCGCCTTGGGATCCTTGGCGTAGACCTGGTACATGTAGTCCCGCTCCTCGTCAGTGACCATCTCCAGGGTGAGCTCGTCGTGGTTGCGCAGGAAAATGGCCCACTGGCAGGTTTCGGGAATGGGAGGGGTTTGTTGCAGGATGTCAACGATGGGGAAGCGATCCTCCATCTGGAGGGCCATAAAGAGCCGTGGCATGAGGGGGAAGTGGAACTCCATGTGGCACTCGTCCCCATCGCCGAAGTAGGCTACGGCATCTTCCGGCCACTGGTTGGCCTCAGCCAGCAGCATGCGGTCGGGGTACCTTTGGTCGATGTGTCGGCGCAGAGCCTTGAGAAAGGCATGGGTTTCCGGCAGACTCTCGCAGGAGGTGCCTTCCCGCTCGTAGAGATAGGGCACGGCGTCCAGCCGCATGCCATCTACCCCCATGCTCAGCCAGAAGTCCACCACCTCGAACATGGCTTTTTGCACGGCGGGGTTGTCGTAGTTGAGATCGGGCTGGTGGGAGTAGAAGCGGTGCCAGTAGTAGGCTTTGGCCACCGGATCCCAGGTCCAGTTGGAGGTTTCAAAGTCCTGAAAGATGATGCGGGCCTCTTTGTACTTTTCGGGGGTATCGCTCCAAACGTAGAAGTCGCGCTCGGGAGTGCCGGGAGCAGCTCGTCGGGCCCGCTGAAACCAGGGGTGCTGATCCGAGGTGTGGTTGAGGATAAGCTCGATGATGACGCGAATCCCCCGTTGATGGGCAGCATCCAGAAAGATCTTGAAGTCTTCTAGAGTGCCCAACTCGGGGTTAACGTTGGTAAAGTCGGAAACGTCGTAGCCGTCATCCTTTAGAGGAGAAGGAAAAAACGGCAGCAGCCAGACGGCTGTAATCCCCAGTTCTTGCAAATAGTCCAGCTTTTCGGTCAAGCCCTGGAAGTCGCCCACGCCATCGCCGTCACTGTCAAAAAAGGCGCGCACCGGTAGCTCGTAGATGATCGCGTCTTTGTACCAGAGGGGGTTGGAGGTTAAGGGAGAGACGATGCTGCGCAGAAGGGCTTGGCTCATCATATCGGCAACAGAGACAGGATTTAGACACCGCTCTGAAAGGATCTACGAAACGCTAGCAAACATTCCCGTTTGCAGCAGGGCAGTTTTGCCGTGTTTCTGCTTTCTTCCTGCTCCCACGACCCGTAGCTAGTAGTAGGTAAGGACTCCGTCCCGCATACGCGAACAACACCTACCACCCCGCCAGAGGGATCTCCCCAGGCGTGACTTCCCGTCGAGCTGACGGTAGTTGCTTCTTGCTCTTGCTCGAGCACACAGGCTAAGGACGGAGCCAACTTTAGCCTAGGCAGAGTGCTTACCAGAAAAGATGCACTTGCAGGTCTACTAGCGCAGCTAATCCTCGCTATGCTACAGGGTGGCGGCTTGTCCCGTGAATAGAGAGCCCCTGCTCCGCTTCCTCCAAGGGAAACTCCCCGTAGACTTCGCTGCTGTTGTTGGGGCTCTCCTGCAGGCGGACGCGGTGCAGGCGCACCCCTAGCTCCCGCAGGGGCAGAGTCAGCAGCCGCTGGATGTAGAGGGCGATGTTTTCCGCAGTGGGCACCACCTGGGCAAAGTAGGGGATGTCTTTGTTTAAGAAGGTGTGATCCAGGGGTTTGACCACTTGCTCCTCGATCACCCGCTGCAGAGCCGCCAAGTCTACGATCATCCCCGTGCGCGGGTCGATGGATCCCTTGACGGTGATCTCCAGGCCGTAGTTGTGGCCGTGGCCATGGGGGCGGGCGCAGAGGCCGTAGAGGGCAGTGTTCTCCTCCAAACTTAGGTGATCCAAGGCCAAGCGATGGGCGGCGCTAAAGTGGGTGGCAACGGTCAGGTAGGCTTCCATGGCTTCTCCTCGGTATTCGGCCCAAAGGTGGGGATCCTCGTAGAGGCGCACGCTGGCTAGCGGCAGAGCATCGGCCAGGCGCTGCCAGATGGCGTAGGCAATGAACTCGGTGGTGGGCAGGGTCTGGGCAAACTCTGGCCAAGCTTCGTTGAGGTAGGCCAAGTTCAGCTCCCGAATTACCCGCTCCTGAATCACCCGCTTCACCTGCGAGAGGTTGAGCACCATGCCGTACTCGTCTACCTCCCCCGTTAGGCCCACCTCCAGCACGTAGTTGTGGCCGTGGCCAGGAAAGCGGGCATGGGGGCCGAAGCGGGCCAGGTTCTCGGCTTCCGAAAGCTCCGGCAGCCAGTAGCGGTGGCTGGCAGCAAATTGGGCGCGGCGGTAGATGGTACAGGTTCTGGACATGAAGGCTATGAATCTGTATCAAGGATCCCCCCTTCAGCATAAACTCCAAACCGGCACTGTCCCCGCGGCGAGGGATCCCTGGGGCTGTCTCGACGCGCCTCCCTGAAGCGCCTTGGGATAGATGGCTAAAATCTCGTCCTGATGGGACTAGGAGTGTGTCAACCTGGTAAAGGTAGGGAAGTCTTCGGGTCCCAGGGAGCGGCAGACGAGGGAGCGGCTGTGGTCTATCGGGTTGGGCTATTGGGGCTAGGTACTGTCGGCACAGGCGTGGTCGAGATCTTACAGCGCCCTCCTCATCCTCTGTTGCAGGCAGTCGAAATTGCGGCGGTGGGAGTGCGTTCCCTGGACAAGCCGCGGCTGGTGTCGATTCCGCCTGAGCGCCTGACCACTGACCTAGAGCGGATTGTCTCGGATCCAGAGATTGATGTGGTCATTGAGCTCATGGGCGGCCTGGAGCCGGCTCGCAGCCTTATCCTGAAAGCCATTGACCACGGCAAGCCGGTGATCACGGCCAACAAGGCAGTGATTGCCCGCTATGGGATGGAGATCTTTCAGGCCGCCGCCCAGGCCAGGGTGGCCGTGCTCCTGGAGGCAGCGGTGGGGGGTGGGATCCCCGTCATCCAGGCTTTACAGCAGTCGCTGCGGGCCAGCCGCATTCAGGCGGTCTGGGGCATCATCAACGGCACCACCAATTTCATCCTTAGCCAGATGGCCCAGGAGGGCAGCTCCTTTGCCGAAGCGCTGGCCCAGGCCCAGGCTCACGGCTATGCGGAGGCCGATCCCAGCGCCGATGTGGAAGGATGGGACGCGGCGGATAAGATTGCCATTTTGGCCAGCCTGGCTTTTGGGGTCGCGGTGCCGCGGCAGGCCATCCCCTGCGAAGGGATCGGCAGCATCAGCCCCACCGACCTCCGCTATGCCCGCGAGTGGGGCTATACCTTTAAGCTTTTGGCCATCGCCCAGAGGACTGAGGGGCAGGGAGCGGAAACAACCTTGGACATTCGCGTTCACCCCGCGCTGCTGCCCGTTACCCACCCCCTAGCCAACATCCAGGGGGCGGACAACGCCGTCTGGGTGCAAGGGGATCCCTTGGGGCAGGTGGTGCTGGCTGGGCCAGGGGCGGGCCGGGGGCCAACGGCCAGCGCTGTGGTCGGGGATCTGCTCACCCTGCTTGCCCACCTGCAGACAGGGGCCCATCTCCCCAATCCTCTGTGGGGATTGCCTGCCTCTCCCCCTATTGCCTCGCTGCTGCCGCTGGCGGAGGTGCAGTCGGAGTTCTATGTGCGGGTGTTGGCCCAAGACCGGCCAGGGGTGATGGGGGCCATTGGCACCTGCTTTGGCCGCCATGGGGTGAGCCTGGAGAGCATCACCCAAAAGGAATGCCATCAGGAGCTGGCGGAGATTGTAATCCTCACCCACACCGTGCGCGAGGCCGACTGCCGCCAGGCGCTGGCCGAGATCCAACAGCTTCCCCAGGTGGCTGGGATCCCCAGCCTGTTTCGCGTGGTGCGCTAGCAAGTGGAGGAGGACAGACACCGTGGAGGCGGCAGTGGATTTTGCAACCCCCGAACTCCTCAGAGCCGAGGTGGTCGTCCTTGGGGCGGGCATCAGCGGTCTCACCCTGGCCTGGCGCCTGCGGCAGGGTCTATCGGCTAGAAGTAGCTCCGCTCAAGTGCTCTTGGCCGAGGCCAGCTCCCGCGTCGGCGGCTGCATTTCCACCCAGTCCAAAGACGGCTACCGCTGGGAGGAAGGCCCCAACAGCTTTACCCCCACCCCTGCCCTGCTCAACCTCATTGCTGAGGTGGGCCTGACCGACCAACTGGTGCTGGCCGATGCCAAGCTGCCCCGCTACATCTACTGGGAAAGGGAGCTGCTGCCGGTGCCGCTTAGCCCCGCGGCAGCCCTGGGCTCACGGCTGCTCAGTGTGGGCGGCAAGCTGCGGGCTCTGCAGGGCCTGTTGGGGTTTGTCCCGCCGCCGCCAGGGCACGAGGAAACGGTGCGGCAGTTTTTCCAGCGACAACTGGGATCCGAAGTGGCCGAGCGCCTAGTGGAGCCCTTCACCTCAGGAGTCTATGCCGGCGACCCAGATCAACTCAGCGCTGTGGCGGCTTTCCCGCGGGTAGCTGGCCTAGAGGAGCGCTACGGCAGCCTCTTTGCTGGCGCCCTGCAGGCTCTGCGCCAACGACCCCAGCCTTCTCCCGTAGCCATCCAACCCCCGCCCAAACGCGGCCAACTGGGCAATCTGAGGCAGGGGCTGCAGCAGTTGCCAGAGGCCCTAGCCCAAAAGCTGGGCGACAGCCTGCGGCTGGGTTGGCGAGCGGTGCAGCTTAAGCGGGAGGGAGAGCTCTATTGGGTGGGCTTTGAGACGCCAGAGGGATCCCGCTGGGTGGCTGCTCGCCAGGTGGTGCTGGCTCTCCCCGCCTATGAGGCTGCTGCGCTGCTGCAGGAGCTCAACCCCCCAGCTAGCCAACTCTTGGCGGAGATCCCCTATCCGCCGGTAGTGGTGGTGGCTCTGGCCTATCCCCAAGAGGCCCTGCCCCAGCCGCTGCGGGGCTTTGGCCACCTCATCCCTCGCTCCCAGGGCCTGCGCACCCTGGGCACCATCTGGACCTCCTGCCTTTTTCCCGAGCGCGCTCCCCAAGGCTACCACAGCTTCCTCAGCTTCCTCGGCGGCGCCACCGATGCTGCCTTGGCCCGCCGGCAAGGGATCCCACCCATCCCTGCGCTGTCCCCTGAGGAGCGAGCGCAAATTGCCCACGCCGAGCTTAGCCAGGTTCTGCTCACCCGCTGCGTCGAGCCCATCTACCTAGGGGAACGCCTATGGCCCCGCGCCATCCCCCAGTACACCCTCGGCCACCGGCAGCGGATAGCCCAGGTGCAGGCCCACCTGGCCTCCCAGACGCCGGGGATCTGGGTGTGTGCCAACTACCTGGATGGCGTAGCTCTGGGCGATTGCGTGCGGCGAGCTGAGGCCCTGGCGCAGCAGCTTTTGTCCCAGGCCTAGTCCTCCGCTAGTGGCCGATGGATCGCCCCTACACGGCGCTGCTTTTGGTTCCCACGGGCATCGGCGCCCGCGTGGGTGGCTTTGCCGGCGATGCCCTGCCGGTGGCCCGCGCTTTGGCGGCTGCTGTCGACTGCCTCATCACTCATCCCAATGTGCTCAACGGCGCCACCCTGTTTTGGCCCCTGAAGAACGTCCTCTACGTGGAAGGGTACGGCCTGGATCGCTTCTGCGCTGGGGAGTGGCACCTCAGGCCAGTGCGGCAAAACCGCGTCGGCGTCATCCTGGATGCCGGGATCCCAGAGGACCTCCGCCAACGCCACCTGCAGGTTTTGCAGGCCGCCCAGGCCACCCTGGGGCTGGACATTGGCCCCTGGCGCTTGACCCCACGACCCTTAGGCGTTTCCGTCAGCTTCTCCCCCGCCGGCGCCAGCCAGGGATCCCTGGCCCAGCCTGATGCGCTTTTGGAAACTGCCCAAGAGCTCGTCCGCTTGGGAGCTGAGGCCCTTGCCGTGGTGGCCCGCTTCCCGGACGACCTTGACTTTAGCCAGTACGAGCAGGGGCAGGGTGTAGATCCCCTGGCCGGAGCCGAGGCCATCCTCAGCCACCTGGTGGTGCGGGAGCTGGGGATCCCTTGCGCCCACGCTCCTGCCTTCTACCCTGATCCTGACCCTAAGCCGGTTCACCCCCGGGCTGCCGCTGAAGAGGTGGGGTTTACCTTCCTGCCCTCGGTTTTGGCGGGGCTGAGCTACGCCCCCCAGTTTATCAGAAGGGGGGATCCCCTCCAGCCGGGCGACCTGACGGCCGAGCAGGTGGATAGCGTCATTGCCCCGGCCACTGCCTTTGGCGGCCCCGGCCTGCTTTACCTAGCTAGGCGCCCCCGCCCGCCATTGTTTATCGCTGTCGAAGAGAACGCCACGGTGATGCAGGTCCACCCTCGCCAGCTGGGGATCCCCCATGTGGCAGTTAGCTCCTACTTAGAGGCCATTGGCGTGGTGGTGGCCCACCGGGCTGGGGTGGCGCTGTCTTCCCTGCAACTGCAGGTCTAGGCCAGGTTTTGGCCCAGAAACGGCAAGAGGCTGATGAGCAGCAGGCCCAGGGTGGCCAGCGACCCGACCAAGAAGGAGAGGGAGCGGCCGATGGGAATGTCGCCAATGTAGAAGAAGTTGTAGAGCAGCCGCGCCAGCAGAAACACGCCGCAGAGCACGGCCACCCCTTCATCGCCGCTGAGGCCAAACAGCCAGGGATCCGGGTGGGGGCCGGTGACGTAGGCTACTAGAGCTGAGGGCGCAAAGGTGCCCAGGGCCTCGAAGCCATTGGCGTGGGCCCAGGTAGCCCGCTGGCCGTAGGGAGGCAGCCGGTCGAACATCGCCCGGGGCGCATGGGGATCGTAGCCGACGCGGGCGCGGGCATAGCCCACCACGCCCATAGGCAGGTACACCAACAGGATGGCCGCTGCGATGGAGAACAGAGGAATGGCTTGCAGGGGGAGGTTGAACACCATAGGCAAAAGCAGCAAGGTGAGGGGGAAAAGCCGCACTGGCACCTTTTCCAGGCTAGCGGCTCTGCCAGGCGCTAGGTGGAGGTTTCTGGCAACATCGGGCTAGAGGAAGCCAGCAGGTAAGCCCCGATGGCCTCTAAGCTGGGTGGGTGCAGAAAAGGGACGGTGACAATGGCCTGCTGGGGAAAGCGCTGGGGCAACTGGGCCAGGATGGCCTGGTGGCGGCGCCGAAGAGCTGCACCAAAGGGGGTGGAATCCTCCGGCCACACGCGGTTGAGAACGGCATAGGGATGAGGGATCCCCAGGGCATCCAGTTCTGCCAGAAGGCGCTCAGTTTCCGCCAGAACCGCCTGTTCGGGGTTGAAGACGGGGATAAAGCTGACAAACTGGGGATCCCGCAGCCGCTTTTGGAGCTGCCGCACCTGGGCCAAGAGATCCCGCAGCCGCTGCGCCCATTCCGGCCGGCCCACCAGGTCGCGGTACTTCAGCCACAGCTTGAGGGCCAGGCTTACCCAGCCTTCCAGGGCCTGCGGCATCTGCAAAAAGCGCAGGAGATGGCCGGTGGGGGCTGTATCCACCACCACCAGGTCGAACTGGCCGCTTGACTCCTGTTGCAGCACCGTCAGCAGGGCCATCACCTCGTCCAGGCCCGGTGGAGCCATGTGCAAAAGCTGCCGCCAAGCCTGTGGGTCGTACTGGATTTCTACGCCTGCCATCCCCTCTCCTGCCAACATGGCCGCCACCTCTTCCAGGTACGCCTGCCGGAAGCGCTCCAGCACCGCCGCCGCCTCAATCTCCTGGCCCAGCAGGTTGGGCAAGAGAGGGAGCGGCTCCTGTCCCAAGGTCACTTGGAACAGATCTCCCAAGGAGTGGGCCGGGTCGATAGAGACCAGCAAGAGCTGCTTGTCGGGATGGCGTTTGGCCAAGTTCCAGGCCAGGGCCCCAGCCACCGTGGTCTTGCCCACCCCGCCCTTGCCCCCTACCAAGAGCAGGCGGATCCCTTGGGCCAAAAAATCCGGAAGGCCCAAAGCCTGGCTCTGCCCAGAAGCCATCCCAAGGACTCTGTCCTGCTGGGGCGAAGGGGAGAGTTCTCCCGGGGCAGGGATCCCTTCCAACCGCGGCAGCACCTCCTGCAAGGGACGAAGCTGCTGCACCAGCTTGTCCAGCGCCGCCGGCCCAATCGGCTCTTCCAGTTGATAGGGACAGACCCAGATGGGGTAGCCAGGCAACTCCTCTTGGAGCGTTTTTAGCCAGAGCCGCTGCTCCTGCTGGCGGGCCAGGTAGATCCCTTCCAGGAGAACCTGGTTGACCAACAGGCCGCCAAGGGGCACTCGGCGGTTCAGCAACTGGCAACAGAAGCGGCGGGTCTCCGCCACGCTCAACAGCTCCGGGATCAGCACCAGCCAGGCGACGGTACTCTCCGGGTCGGTCAGTCTGGCTTTGCCCCCCTCCAGCTCGCTTTGCAAACGGGCCAGGAAGGCATCGGCCTCATCCGGTCGATAGGTGCCTGTTAGGGATCGGACGACCTCGCGGTGCTTGGCCTGGAAGGTGGCAAACACCGCCAGCAACTGGTCGAGAAAGTCGGGCAGTTCCAAGAGCCGCAGGGTGTGGCCGGTGGGGGCCGTGTCCAGGATCACCGTATCCACCTCTTGGCCTGCCAGCAGGCGATTGACCTCCAGGATGGCCATCAGCTCGTCCACCCCCGGCCAGCTCAGATCCCACAGGGGCAGGAGATCTTCCCTGCCCAGCCAACTACCCCGCTCGGCAATGAGCTCCAGAGCCGGGCCGTAGGTCCGCTTAAAATCCTGCAGCAACACCTCAGCGTGCAAGGCCCGCACCTGCAAGTTGGGCCAATCCGGCAGGGGTTGGGGAACGTCCGCCACCGGGATCCCCAGCACATCCCCCAGGGAGTGGGCCGGGTCGGTGGACAGCAACAGCAGACGTCGCTTTGGTTCTGTCTGGGCCAGGTGACGGGCCAGGGCACAGGTGAGGGTGGTTTTGCCCACCCCTCCCTTGCCGCTAAACAGCAGCAAGCGACAGGAAGCAGGGAGGCAAGCAAAAGGGGAGTTGGCAAGTTGAGGAGGCGGCAAAGGGATCCCTAAATCGACTAGCGGAAAAGCATCTCGGCCACCGCGTCAAAGCCAGCGTCCAACAGGCGCTCCAACACCGACTGGGCTTGGCTGCGGCTGTCGTAGAGGCCGGCCTGCAGCACGGTTCTGCCGTTGAACACTGTTTCCACCGCCTCGGGAACCAGCTGCCGCAGGCGATTGAGGTCGTCGCTGCCCTTGGGGGTCACCAAGACGCGAAAGCGGGTGGGCGAAGCTGGGGCCGAGCTTGAAGGTGCGGCTGGGGTAGTGGGATTTTCCGTGGCTTGGCGGCGGGCCGGTGGCGGCAGCAGGGTGGTGATGTCGGTGAGGGGAGCTGCAGAGGCCCGGCGGGCAGGAGCGACAGCAGCAGGCTCAACCGGCTGGGCGGGGGTGGTGGAGCCATCGGGGGTGAAGGGAACGGCAACAAACTCCTGGGCCTGGGGTTGAGCCCCTGCCGGCTGGCTGGGGGCACTGGGCAGAATCCGCCCTCCCGATACCGTTGGAGGAGGGGGAAGGGGGGCAGTCGATTGGGGCACCGTCACCACCGGAAGGGTGGGAGAGGCCGCCGCCGGCTGGGGATCCCTGCTGGAAGCTGGAGGACCGGCCTTGGGAGCACTGGGCAGCGTCAAGCTATTTGCAGCAATGGGTGGAGGGGCGTTGCTGGGCAAGGCAGCCACGGTAGTCTGGCCAGCCAGATCCAGTTCCCCTTTGGTTTTGCCTGCCAGTTGGTTGCCGTTGGCGTTGAGGCGCAGACCGCGGGTGGCGTTGAGGATGTCGTACTGGCCGTTGCCCTCAAAAATGTTGTTGCCCGGATCCGAGGCCGTGCCCAAATCTGGCTGAGCGTTGGTGATGGCCGTGAGACCGGTTTCTAAGTTGCGGGCGATGAGATTGTTGCGCAGGATGGGACGGGCGCTGCCGCCGACAACAACGCCTGTGCGGTTTTGCAGGATGCGGTTGTGGCGGACAATAGGGGCCGAGCGCTGGTCGATGGTGAGGCCAAAGCCAGTTTCTTGGAAGAGGTTGTTGACAATGGTGGGCTGGGAGGTGCCCAAGGCGGAGATGCCGTTGGCCCCATTTTTGTAGAAGCGGTTGCCCTCTATCCAGGGGTTGGAGGCGCCGACGATGAAAATGCCGTCGTGGATGCTGCCCACAAAGCTGTTGTTGAGAATGCGGGGAGAGGCCGATTCTACCCAGAGGGCATAGCCGCGGCGCCCCTGGTTGCGCAGGGTAACCCCCCGAACTTCTGAGCCGGTCTCTGCCAGCAGGGCAACATTTTGCCGAGCCAAGGTTGGGCTTATGTAGGTGCCGCCGCCATCGATAAGGTAGCCCTCTCCCAGGGTGGACTCATCTCCGCGCAAGATGAGGCCGGCCTTGAGGCGGATGGGGAAGACTTCGCCGCTTTCTGCGCTGTAGACCCCCGGCAGAAGCTGGATAATGCTGCCGGCTGGGGCCCGGCTGATGGCATAGGTGATGGTCTTAAAGGGGTTGCTGCGGGATCCATCCCCTTGGGTATCGCTGCCATTGGCAGCATCCACAAAGATGACCGGGCGATCGTCCGGCAGCGGTGGCGCTTGGGGCAGGGCTTGCTTCTCCAGAAGGCTGGCGTCTAGAGAAGTTTGCGCCCAACCGGGATCCAACTTCGCGGCCAACAGTAAGCTGGTGCTGAGGAGAAAAGAGACCGCTAGCCGCCTCAGGCTTGGAGCACCCTGCTGCCGCCGCAAGGCAGGCAAAGCTGCTATAGATTGGTGTTCGCTGGATTTCTGAGGGTGGATAGACGATAGGCAAGGGATCATAGTGCTCATCCCCACACCAGGCTGCGCTAGAGAAGGAAGGTCGAGGTTATCCTACCAAACCTAACCGGCAAGATCCTGCCTTAGCCCCCACCTCTAGGTACGGATTAACGCCGACTTGGAATACCTGACACTACCCCCAGAGTGTCCCCCTGCCATGACCGACGAAGGCTTGCCCAAAGAGTTGCCCTTGGCAGAAGCCGAAACCCCGCCCTTCGCGGCCTCGCCGTGGCCGCCTCTGCTCAAGCTGCTGCTGTTGGGGATCCCGGCCCTCCTGCTGCTCTTGGGCCACTGGGCAAAGCAGCCAGCCTTGGGCTGGGGGGCGGTGCTGACCTGGCTGGGCCTGGCGAGTTGGTGGGGGCGTTCGCTCTGGGTGCAGATTGGGCGCGACCTCTGGCAGTGGCTGACTACTTGGCCCACCCTGGGATGGGCGGTGGCCGCCCTTGGCTTGGCTGGGGTGGGAGGATTGGCTGGGAGTGGGGTCTTCTCGACCTTGAGATCCCCAAGCTGGGAGGCCATTGGGGCCCTGGGCGAGGTGTTCGGGGCTACAGGCCAGATCCTGATTGCCCTTCTAGCCGCCTACATCGCCTGGCGGCAGTATGTTATCTCCCGGGATCTTACCATCCAGCAGAACATCATCACCCAGCAGCAGACCATCGACGCCTACTTCGAGGGCATCTCCAACCTGGTTCTCTCCCCTGACGGGCAGTTGGACGACTGGCCCCTGGAGCGGGCCATTGCGGCTGGGCGCACAGCAGCCATCTTGAACGGGGTGGATCGCTTTGGCAAAGCCAAGATCCTGCGCTTCCTCTCCACCGCCAACTTGCTCAGCCCCCTGCGCCGCGACGAACACCTGGGCCGGCCCATTTTGGACGGCAAAGGCGGCTACCAGCGGGATCGCGTGAACGGCATCCGCGTGGTTAACCTGGGCACGATGCTGGAAGGAGCCGATCTCCATGGCACCTCGTTGCGGGGGGTAGACTTCAGCGATGCCAGCCTAGAAGGAGCTGACCTGCGGGATTGCGATCTTAGCCACACCAACCTCTGCGGGGCCAACCTGCGCAATGCTGACCTCCGTGGGGCCGATCTTTACCGCGCTTTGCTGTTTGTGGGATCCCTCCAGACAGCTTCCCCTGTCCAGCCGGGGCAAAAGCCCGATTTCAAAACGGGAGCCTACGCCGGCGCCATCGTGGCGGGGGCAGACTTTCGCCGGGTGCGTCGCCTTTCCCCCGAACAGAGAGCTTACCTAGCCGCCTGGGGAGCTAAGCTCGATCCCGAGCCTCCGCAGGGAAAAGGGGCGAGGGGTGAGGGCCTGCCGGGGAACCGTTCAAGCTAGCTAGAGATGGCCCGCTTGTTCACCAAGTTTTGGCTGCTGGAGCGCTACCTCTTTGGCCAGATGCTCGCCCCCCTTTTGGCTGGCCTGGCGGGGGGAACCCTGCTGCTCTTGGCGGGCCGGCTCTTTACTCTGGCCGAGCGGCTGGTCGAGGGATCCGTGCCGCCCCTAGGGGTGCTGCGCCTTCTCATTTTGGATCTGCCGGAGATGGTGGTGCTGGGCATGCCCATTGCCGCTTTTTTTGCCACCCTACTGACCTTGGGCAAGCTGAGCGGCAACAGTGAAATGACCGCCATGCGGGCGGCGGGGATTCCGTTTACGCGCATTTTTCGACCCCTACTTCTAGTGGGGCTGCTTTTGAGCCTAGCCGCTTTTGTGATGAGCAACGTGCTCTTGCCAGCTAGCAAGCGGGAAATCCGCCGTATCGACCAGCAGGCGCTTCTGACCCAGGCCACCAGTCTGGTGCAATACGACGTCTTTTTCAAAACCGAAGACAACCTCTGGTTTTTTATCCGCCAGGTGGATCCCCGCCTCAACACCATGCAGGATGTCACCATCTTGCGGGTGGATCCCTTGCCGGGGGGCAAGCACCAGTTGGTGGAGGTGACCCTGGCAGCTCAGGCAGTGTGGAATGGCCTGGGCTGGACTCTCAGGGAAGGCGTAACCCACCGCTACGGCCCCGACGGCCTCAGCCTGGCCGAGGAACCTTTCGACTACAAGCCGCTAGAAGTCTCCCGAGATCTGGCCACCCTGATGCAGCCGCCAGTTCCCCCCAACGAGCTGAGCCTGCCGGAGCTGGCGGAGCGCATTGCCCACCTTGCCCGCTCCAACCTCAATACTCAACCTCTGCGCACCGAGTTCCACATGCGCTTTTCCCTGCCCTTGGCCAGCTTTTTTGCCGTGCTCATTTCCCTCCCCCTAGGATCCACCACCGCGCGAAGCGTAGGCCGCTACGGGGGCGTCGCCTTGGGGATCCTCTTGGTGTTTGCCTACTACGTAGTGCTGAGCGTGTCTCGCAGCCTTGGGGAAGCAGGAGCTCTTCCCCCCTGGGCAGCAGCCTGGAGCTTCAACCTCCTCTTCGGCGGCCTCGGCCTGCTGCTGTTGGCCCGTTTCTTACGCTAGGGAGGTCGACTTCCAGGAGTTTTCAGGAGGCTTTTGCCAGGGAAAAGCTAGGGTTAACCTAGGGCTAGAAGGCACCTATAGGTACAGGGATCCCCCTCCTCCCCCAGGGGGTTTCTCCAGATCCACCTTACTTATGATGGGTATAGATACCTATGATGGGTATAGGCAGGAGTATATCGGAGGAACTGGAGAGAGGGTAAGAATGTAGCTTTATTTACAAATCAACTTTTGTATGCAAAACATGTAGCCCTGCAAGGTTGAGCAGAGATCCTTATTCCCAAAGGCAAGCTTTCCGTCGGGAAAGTCAAACTAACTGTTAGGAGAGAGAAAACTGTCCTATGGCTTCTATGTATCTCAAGTCTGCAGCTCGTCTAGGCAACTGGCTACAGACCCCTCTGGAGCTTATTCGAGCAGCCATCGATGCTGTAGAAGTGCGGGATCCCCGCCTTGCCCACTTTCTGTGCCGGCGGATTCCCGCCCGCTGCCCCTTTGAGCGAGACATCATCTTGTTTGGCCATAGGGTAATGCACATCCCAGCACTATGCAAGCTCAACCCCTTTTATGAGCAGTTGGTAAGGCTGCGCTTGCGAGCTCTGTCCTTCCTAGCAGAGCGGGGAGACGACATCAGCCGCTACCTGTGAGGCGGGAAGAGGGGGCGGGAGTTTGGCGCTTGCAGGTAGAGATCTGGGGCAATTTTCTGCCATAATTTAGTAACGACGGGATGTAGCGCAGCTTGGTAGCGCATCTGCTTTGGGAGCAGAGGGCCGCAGGTTCAAATCCTGTCATCCCGATAAGGCGGCAAAAGGAGGCGCTTGGTCAGACTAGCTGCAGGATTCTCAGCAGGCCAGATCCCAGCCCAGGCAAGCCTGCATCACCTGGCCCAGCAGGTATAGGGATCCACAGACCACCCCGGGTGGCTCGTCGGGATCAGGAGGCTGCTGCAGTTGGGCCCGCAGAGCGTCAAGATCTGGCAGGGCCTGGGCAAGGCAGAGATGGGGCTGGAGGCTTCGAGCTAGGTGGGCCAATTCTTGCGGATCCGTTCCCGCATGGCCGAGGATGGGCAGGGCCAAGAAGCGATCCCCCGGTCGCAGTAGGGTAGCCAGAATACCCTTGACATCCTTGGTAGTGAGGATGCCCATGTACCAGGTGAGGGGTCCGGGCTGGTGCTGGTCAAGGTAGCGGCGCAGAGCTTGGGCAGCCGGCAAGTTATGGGCTCCATCCAGCAGCAGCTGGCGGGATCCAATCTGCACTCTCTGTAGGCGGCCCGGCCAACGGGTGAGAGCAAATCCTTTGGCAACAGCAACATCTGGGATGCGCCAACCTTGTTCCTGAAGAGTTTCCACAACGGCCAGAGCTACCGCCCCATTGACCAGTTGCACCTCACCGGCCAGGGGCAGGGTAAGCACCTGATCCCGCCAGCAAACGGTTTGGGGACCCGACCAGTGCAGAGGCTCCACTACCCGCAGGGGACTGCCCACCTGCTCTGCCTTGGCTTGGATCACGGCCATCACCTCAGGGGGTTGGGGCGCGCACACCGCGGGGATCCCTGGCTTAAGGATGCCGGCCTTTTCGGCGGCAATTTGCTCCAGGCTATTGCCCAAGCGTTGCCAGTGATCCCAGCCGATGGAGGTGATGGCGGTCACCACCGGCTCGATTCCGGCGTTGGTGGCATCCAGCCGACCCCCTAAGCCCACCTCCATTACAGCCACCTCCACCTTTTGCTGGCGGAAGTATAGCCAGGCAGCAGCAGTAAGGGCCTCAAACTGCGTCGGAGAAGCCTCGCCAGGAGCGTAAGTTTGTAGACAGTCCCGCACTTGGGCCAACGCTTGGCTCCAGTCGGTGGCGGAAATATACTCCCCATTGAGCCAGATCCGCTCGCGCCAATCCACCAAATGGGGGGAGGTGTAGCGGCCCACCCGGTAGCCCGCCGCCCACAGCACGTGGCTAACCCAGGCGCAGACGGATCCCTTGCCGTTGGTGCCAGCGACGTGGATGGCCGGGATCCCCGCCTGGGGCTGGCCCAGGCGCTGCAGCAGAACCTGCATGCGATCCAGGCTGAGATCGACGCCAAAGTGGCCCAGCGACTCCAGAAACCCAGGCCAATCCCAGGTTGAGATCCCACCCATTGGCGACAGGGTATTCGGGCTCAAGCTTCACCTCAACTCAGCACTTCCCCACTGGCGCCAAAAGCTGTCAAAGGTTCACCACAAAAGCGTCGCGAATGCCCGGCTGCTTGAGCACCTCTTCTAGGATTCCATCCGGCAGGGGATCATCTAGGCTGAGCACCATCACCGCATCGCCGCGGATGATCTTGCGCCCCACCTGCATGCTGGCGATGTTGACGTTGTAGGCCCCCAGCAGGGTGCCAATCCGCCCGATGATCCCCGGCATATCCCGGTGCAAGGTCATCAGCATGTTGGCCGAAGGCGGCACATTGACCGGGAACTCGTCGATCTGGGTAATGCGCACCTCCCGCTCCCCAATCAGCGCCCCCGAGACGGAACGCACCCCATTGGGGCCGTGGGCAATCAAGGTCAGGGAGCCGGAATAGTCCTTCACCGAGGGATCCCGCGTTTCCACTACGCGGATGCCCCGCTCCTTGGCCTCAATGGAAGCGTTGACGTAGTTGACCCGCTCCCGCAAGGCCAGCGTCAAAAGCCCCTTGAGGGCGGCGATGACAATTGGCCGGCTGTCTTTCTCTGCCAGGGATCCCTGCAGGCGGATCTCCAACTGGCTAACCCGATCCCCCGCCAACTGACCCACCAGGTTGCCCAGCGTTTCGGCCAACTCGAGGTAGGGCTTGAGGCTTTGCAGCACCTCTGCCTGCAGGCCGGGAATGTTCACAGCCGAGCGAGCGGGCAGCCCCAGCAACACATCGCGGATCTGCTCGGCTACATCGATGGCTACATTGACCTGCGCCTCCTCGGTAGAAGCCCCCAGGTGCGGTGTCAGCAGGAGCTCCTTGCCCAAGGAAAGAAGCGGTGAATCTTTGCTGAGGGGCTCTTCGGCAAAGACGTCCAGGGCCGCCCCGGCAATCTGGCCGGATTTGAGGGCTTCGTAAAGGGCCTGCTCGTCTACTAGGCCGCCACGGGCACAGTTAATCAGGCGGGCGGTCGGCTTCATTAGGCGAAAGGTTTCAGCGTTAAATAGGTTAGTGGTCTCGGGGGTCTTGGGAACATGCAGGGTGATGTAGTCCGATTCCTGCACCAGGGTTGTGAAATCCACCAGGCGCACCCCCAGTTGCTCCGCCCGCTCTACGGAAATGTAGGGATCGTAGGCCAAAAGCCGCATCCCCATCGCTTTGGCAATCTGGGCTACATGGGAGCCAATCCGGCCCAGGCCAACGATACCCAGGGTCTTTTTGTAAACCTCTACCCCCACAAACTCCTCTCGCTTCCACTGGCCTGCTTTCAGGGAGGCATTGGCATCGGCAATGTGGCGCGAGAGGGCCATCATCAGAGCAATAGTGTGCTCGGCGGCAGCGATAGTATTGCCCTCAGGGGAGTTGACCACCAGGATCCCTGCTTTGGTGGCAGCAGCCACGTCGATGTTGTCCACACCTACCCCTGCCCGGCCAATGATTTTCAGGTTCTTCCCGGCCTCAATGACCTCACGGGTAACCCGCGTGCCGGAGCGCACCATAATGGCATCGTAGTTGGGGATAACTGCGATCAGCTCCTCGAGGGTGAGGTTGGTGCGCACATCCACCTGAGCTACCTGGGAGAGGATGTCAATTCCCGCCTGGTCAATGGGATCGGTGACGATAACTCTGGGCATACGCAACGCTAGCCTAAATTGCCAATGCCGCAAGCCAGCCTGACTCCTGCCGCGGCGCTGAATGTTGACCCGACTCCAGCAAGCACCTTTAATCTACCGCGAAAGTCTGCCGGCCCTCTCAAGGCCTGTAGCTTCATCTCAGCGGGATCCCACGGGGGCAAGATATTTGCCGTCGATCAAAAAGAGGCCATTGGCAAACTGCACACAATAAGTGCCCAACATCCGCCGCTGCCGAATCACCCCTTGCTCGTGCAGCCGAATCAGATGGGCCGGGCGCAACATTGGGATTGGATCGGCCGTCTTTAGATAAGGAGGCATCTCCACTACCTCAACCCTTGCCCCCACCGGCAGCAAATCTTGAGGTTCAGCCATAGCAAGAATCCCCCAAGGGGTGACGAGAACACCTGCTTTCAGCTCAGCGGAGCTTGCGCTAGCTCCCAGAAGCGCGGCGCTAAAAACAGCAGCTCCCAGTCAGCTTAAGGAAAGTGCTTCGGCTTCCTAAGCCGCTGTCAATCGCCAGCAGACTTGCTATTATACTCTGACCTCAGGGCCTTGATTTCCCGTGCTCTGGGTGGCAACCACTCGACCTCATTCCCCTTGCTCACCCTTGGCCTGCTTGCCGCCTCTTTGCGCAAACCCTGTAGGAGTGTTAAGAATAGTTACGTCAGCCGGCTACTTTCTCAGTTTTTTCAGCGGTTCTTTTCAGGATTGGAAACGACCATGGTAGATCCCATTCCTCCTCCGGCTTTGGAAGAATACCTCTTGCAAGCGGGCATCATCGACCGCTCGCAACTGAGCTTGGCCAAGAAACTGCAGCGCCGCCAGCAAGGACCGCTGCTGATGATCCTTTTGGAGCTGAGTTTCATTGACCTCGAGCAGCTCAGGCGTCTTCTAGATCTGGGCCGCACCTACGACCATGCTGCAAACGCTGGACAGCCTACAGCCTAACTGGCAAGAGGAGCTGGCCCACTGGTCGGCGGCGGGGCAGGGATCCCTGCTGCTGAAAAATTGCGGGAGCAAGGAACTGGCGGAGCTGGACTGCTGTTTACGACAGGTCTGTGCCCCTGCTCAATCTTTGACGCTGCTGACAGCAGACTTGCAAGTGGTGGCTGGCCCCCTGACGCTGCAAAGCTGGGAGCCTGAAAAAACGGGTGCTTTTGCCCATCTCTACCTGGAGCGCGCCGAGTCTGCCCAGCACCTCAGCCGCCTTGCAGCAATCGTGGCCCAGCTACGTTCCCCCAGGGGTTGTCCTTGGGATCGCGCCCAAACGCCCGAATCCCTCACTCCCTACATCCTTGAAGAAGCCTACGAGACAGTGGCGGCCATTCGATCCGGGGATCCGGCGGCTATTGCCGAAGAGCTGGGGGACTTGTTGTTGCAGGTGGTGTTGCAATCCCAGATTTTTGCTGAGCGCAACCACTTCAACCTGGAAACCGTGGCAGCGCGGATTGCCGACAAGCTCATCCGTCGCCACCCCCATGTGTTTGGGGATAGCCCCCAGCCAGAGAGTTCTGACCTGTCCGAGTTGCACCGCTTTTGGGAAGACATCAAGCAGCAAGAGCAGCTGCAGCAAACTCTGGGTCAAAAACTGCTGCACTACGCTGAAACTTTGCCCCCCCTGCTGGCCGCCTTGAAAATCTCCCAAAAGGTGGTGAGCTCCGGGTTGGAGTGGCCAACAGGAGAAAGGATCTGGGCCAAGATCCGCGAGGAGGAGGCCGAACTGCGCCAAGAGCTGGAACGAGATCCCCCCGACCGGGCGCGACAGGAAGCTGAGCTGGGGGATCTGCTGTTTGCCCTGGTCGCCTTGGGCTGCTGGTATGGGCTGGATGCTGTCCAGGCTCTGACCCAGACAAACCTGCGCCTTGCTCGCCGCTTTTTGCGCCTGGAAGAGCTGGCGCGGCAACAGGCAGAACAAGACTTCCCTCTCAAAGGCCGCCGCCCTCAAGAGCTAGAGGCGCTTTGGCAGCAAGCAAAGCAAGAACACCCCCATCCTTTAGGGATGGCGCAGCAGATTGAGGACAGGAAGAACTAGCTCTCGCTTAGGCAAAGCCAGGGGCTGGGGAGTCTCGCCCCTCCAAGAGGCAGGTGGCAGAGGGGAAGAAGAAGTTGGCACCTTGCCCACAGGGCGTAGTTGCCAGCGGATGATCTGCTCACCGCGGTAAAAGGTCACCACCAACTGATCCCCTTGGGGTTGGATTTGCCAGGTGCCATCGCCGCTGGTAACCGAAATCTGTTCGCCAGAAAAGGGCGCATCCAAAGCTGGCCCCGACTGGCTCCAAATCCGTCCGCCTCCTGTTTCCAGAACCAGTTGCACCGTTGCCCCCTGTCCTTGGCCGCTCAGGATCTGGCCAGTGCCAATCCAGACTTGGGTCTCTTGAGCCCCAGCAGACTGCCCCAGTTGCAGAGCCAGGAGCAACAGTCCTGTCCAGCTCCCCCAGCTTTGTAGCGCTCTCCCCCAACGCCGAGGGAAAGAAGAACAGCAAGCTAAGAAGGCCATTGCTCCCACGTTGTACTCCACGCTGCGCTAAAGCTAGAACAAGAGCCCGCACCCAGCCGCCTTGATCCCAATCTAGGCAACCCCTGCCTCCCCCCACTAGGCTGCAACTTGAGTCTCTGGCTACGGGGATCCCTAACAACCGTTTCGCCAATGCGCAGAGCCAAGCCCTCCACCCTCTTCGGGGGGAGAGATCCTTATCTTCAGGCGTGAGAACTCCTCGCGAAACCTAGGGGGCTGAAGCGCAGCGCTGCCCAGACAGGAGGCAAAACCGAAGGTAGTCGGCTGGACACGGGGTGATCTGCGGGTCAACCTCCTGCTGCAACCCTGCGCCAGGGCCGGCCATGCTGCAGAAACTGCCTTGAGACCCCTTCCTCCGGGGGCTTCCACTGGGGCACCCCTACTTACGGAGAAGCTTAGGTGTTCCTCTCCTGTTCCAGCTTGGCCATTGCAATCTGGCTTTCTAGGTGGGAAATGCCCTCGCGAAGGGCAACTGCCTGGGCTTCCACCTCCTCTAGGGAGCGGCGAACGATCTCTGCCGCCCTGAGATGTTGGTCTCGCTGCACCAAAGCCTGGCGTGCCAGCTCGTCCTGGTTATGCTGGATAGCCGCTCTGAAAGACTTATACAACCCCGGGTGAAAGCAGACTTTCACTCGGCGTTGAGCCTTTCTTCCTGCTTCCACGACCCGTAGCTAGTAGTAGAGTTCACCTTCACTACCCCGCCAGAGGGATCTCCACAGGCGTGACTTCCCCGCGAGCTGCAGGTAGGTGCTCCTTGCCCACACAAGGCACACCGGCTAAAGACGGAGCCAACTTTAGCCTAGGCAAAACGCCTACCCAAGAAGATGTACCTGCTAGCCTACTAGCTCAGCCCATCTACGTCAAGGCAGAAGGTTGGTTAGGTCCGGTGAATCAAGGAGCTTACGGCTGGCCAGGGTTGTGGTCAGGCTGCGCTGCAGGTGTTTGAGATCCCGCTCCAGCTGCCGGATGCCTACCCCCTGCTGGCTGGACTTTTTCCACAGCAGCTTGCCTAGCCCCACCATCACCACCGCCGTGGCAATACCCACACCTGCTGCTGCGGCTGGGTTTTCCCGCAGGAAAGACCCCTCCAAAGCGTAAGGCCCTGCAAAAGCTACAGTTTGCAGCGCTGTTTCTCGAAACTCCCACGGCATCACCGGCTTGGGTTGCTGCCAAAAACCACGGTGTGCCGCCTGCGCGACCCCTTGAGCTTCTAGGTAGCGCTCCCGGTTGGCCTCGTGCAAAAAGCGCTCGTAGACCACCGCCTGTCCTTGGCGCAGCATCTCCAAATTCACCAGGCCATCGGCGTTGTACACCTCGACAATGTGCAGCCCCTCTGGGGTGATGTAAAGAGTGTCGACCTGCACCAGGGATCCCGGTGGCAGCAGCTTTTGCAAAGCCTCCTGCGAGAGCCGTCCCCACTGTCCCTGCGTCAGCTCCGGCGCATCTACATAGGCAAGGCGAAAACGGGTTGGCCTGTCGTTTAGGTCTGCCCAGAAGGTGTCCCCATCGACCACCGACCGCACTCGCACTGTCTCGAAAGATTGGGCTGCTGCAGGCAGGATAACCCAACTGCTGGCAAGGACAGCCGCCGTCATCGGGAGGGAAGTTTTTGAGCTCATAGGGGTCACTCCTAAGGTGAAGTCAAGAAAAACTCTGGGAACAAACCCAAGCCCTAGAGCGTCCCTAGAGGCTTCTACAAGGGTAGCTGCTGCTCCCTGGGACGGTGGCTGCCACCTTTCGCACAAGGAAAGCTAACTTTCCTAGCCAAAAGACACGGCTTTCGGCCAACCACCTCAAGCAAACAGCAGAATTGGGGCTAGAGTTCAGCTCAGCAGAGCCTGCTCCTGGAGCACAATCTTTGCGCTGGCAGTTGAATTACAGACGGAGGCGATAGGGCTCTTCCTCGATCCCATCAGGCAGGGGAGGCGGGAGAATTTCCACTTCACCTGTGGGCAGCGTCCGCAAAACCGTGCCCAGTTGGGCCAGTTGCTCCAGGGCAAACAAGCGGGTGTCCCGGTCGCTGGTGGCGTTAAACACGCTCAGCCAGACATCGAAGCGAGAACGGCGGCTGAGAGGGCTGCGGGCAATGTTGTCCCCCAACTGGCGAAAGTCGTCGCCGGGCAAGCCCACCTGCTCCCGCCAGGCCGCGGCTTGGTAGTAGTCATTGCGACCTGCTTCCGCATCCCCCAGAAACATGAAATTGATCAGGGCGCGATCCACGTAGAGCCGCCAGGCATCGGGATTGTTCTGGGGGTTGAACTGCTGTAGGCCGCGATCCAAAATCTCGATAGCTTTTTCCGGCTGACCGGCCCAATAGGCCAACACCAAGCTAGACAGTCGGTAGCCCTGGAAGAAAGAGGGATCCAGCCGCAGCATGTGGTCAAAGTACTCGTAGGCAAGGCCGTAGCCGGTCTGGGCGCGGGCGCGGGCGTCGCCGTAGTACTGGATTAGCTCTAACCACAGCCAGGAAGCTCCCAGATTGCGGTAGCCCAGCCAGCCCAAGGTATTGGCCAGGGCAATGTTGCGGTTTTTGCGGACCTCGGCATTTTCTATGGCCTCCAGGTTGATCCGCTCCAACATGGGCAACTGGAGCTGCACTACCAGGATCCCACACAGCAGTGCCCCCCCAACGGCAGCCAAAGTGCCGGCCAGGGACAAGTGAGAGCGACGACGAGGTAAAGCAGCGGTGGTCATACGGGTAGATTCTTGGGTGGCTCCAGTCCATCATGGCACTCCCCGCTCCCCAAAGAAGGAGACCGGCTTCTGGGTAACTTTGGCTGACCGCTCTGAAAGACTTAAAAGCGGACTTTTGCTCCAGGTTGACGCTTTCTTCCTGCTTCCACGACCCGTAGCTAGTGGCAGAGTCCACCCCTACCACCCCGCCAGAGGGATCTCCACAGGCGTCACTT
>NZ_JANSHU010000023.1:0-36894 GCF_047461755.1 Synechococcus sp. R65.1
CGAACTCGGACGTGAAACGCATCAGCGGCGAACCTACTGGAGGGGTGACCCCCCGGAAAAATAGCTCGGTGCCAGACCCTACTACACCCCTCGGTGGGGGTTTTTTGCTGGAAGAGAGGAGGCAGTTGCTGTCTCGTTAGGTAGAGGAGAGAGTCTATTCGGTTTCTACTCTACTGGACTCAAAAGCCGCACTTTGACTCAACCAAGCTTTAAGGTGATAGGTAGCTCGGCAATCGTCTTCGTTGTAGATGAGCGACTGCTCCAAGTAGCGGCGATCTCGTGTTTCCAGCCACTGGCTATACCAGTAGATGGAGTAGGCTCCATTGGCCTCGGGCAGTCGCCACTTGAACCCCAGCCAGCGGGCGATGTTCTTCAGGGAGTAGCTCTCAACGGGCAGCACTACCGACCGCCGAACCCAGGTGTGTAAATCCACAAAGCGCTCCAACAGTTGCTGCACCTCTCGGGGATCCGTTTGGTACTGCTCCCCCAGTTGCCGGCAAGTCTGTACTTCAAAGCCATGGAAATGATAGATAGGCGCCTCAGGGTAACGTTGAACCAGCTCTAGAAACTGTTGCCAGGCCTGTCCTTCCTCCTGGGGCTCTGCAGCTAGGCAGCTGTAGTAGTTGACAACCTTGTTCCCTTCTGCTTGTTCTACCACGAGCAAGCCCAGCAGGTAAGCAACGTTGTGGCGGGGATCTGCCTCGATGTCGAAGTACAGCTCCACGGGCGCTGTCGGCAGAGCTGGGGGTGGGGATTGCAGCCAGAGGGGCTGGCGGCTGAGGGCGGCGCGGGCTTGGAGCTGCAGTTGCAGGGCCACGCGGGCTCCCAACTGGGGAATGGCCTGCAGCGTTTCCAGAGGGGCGTTGGCTAAGGCTTCAATTGAGTCGATCCCCGCCTTTTGCAGAAGGGGATAGCGGGATCTAGTTACACCCGGTAGCAGGCTGAGGGGCTGGGTGGTGGCGTTTAGCTGCCGACAGTAGTTCCGCCAGTGGCAGAGATGACAGCGGCTGCGGGCCATTAACACCTGGGGCGGCTCGGGTCGACTAAGGGAGCGCAGGTAATCTTGCAGCAGGCGGCGCACCTGAGCACGTCGTCGATCTAGCTCGACGGGGTACCATTCCTTGTCTTTCAAAATTAGAAAGCCGTGCTTGGGCACCTGCCCCTCCAGGGATCCAAGCAACTCGGCCTGCAAAGCCAACAACAGTTCGTACTCCGGCTTGGGGCGCTTGCCGAGGCGAATGTGCACCGGCAGGTAAACGGGCCGGCCTTGGCTGCGAAGGGCGGGATCCCGAATCAGGAGGTCCAGCGAGCTGCTTACCCAAACGGAACGAAACTCTGGAACAGCCCCAGGCGGCAGTGCAGGTGTCTTGTTAGTGGAGCCGTCTTCAGGGACAGGGAGCTCAGCCTCTGTCTCAGGGGAAGGAGCGAGGGCAACTTCAGAGCTGGCAAGCTCCGCCTCAGCTTCCCAAAACAGCTCTGCTACAATCTGCCCGCCGTAGATCCGCTCCGCCCCTGCTGCCATAGCTGCCAGAAGGGCTTCATTGCCCGGCGCAACTTCTTCTCCCGGGAATTGCTCCAGCACAGCAGCTTGCAGAGTTTGGCGATCCCGACGCCATTGCTCCAGCAGGTTTTCCGTCGGCAGCTTGGCTTCTTGAGGTCCAAAGCGATCTAAGTAGGGCAGGCGACGACAGCGAAAAAAGGCCAGCACCTCTTCTGTGTCCACAGAACCCTGCTGGGCTGGTGCAACCTGGAACTCCAAGGGCGGATGACCTCAGCTCTGCTGTCATTGTGACATGCCTTAAGCCTTGGGCTGCTGAGCTAGCCAGAAGTGGGCAATGAGGCGCTCAACCGTTGCGGCCTGGCGCTGGGCGGTTTCAGCTTGCTGCTGGCAGACGGCCTTGAACTCCTCCAGCCAAGCGCTGTGCTCCTGTGTCATCTGTGCCTGCTGCTGAACGATGTCTTTTAACTGGGACAAGTCGTCTTTGATAGAGCTGACGGCTTCAACTAGGGTCAACACAGCGCCGACTAGGCGATCCAGGCGGAAGTCAATCTGATCAAATCGGTCTCTAGTCTGCATAGCGCCTCGCCTGAATGGTTATAGCTTGGTGCTTCGGGTAGAGCTTTGGCCTAGCCCCGCTCCTCAGCTGGATGTCAATTATTTTACAAGGGCGAGGTGAAAGCTCCGAGTGAGGAGGATCACAGCCGCCCAGGAGAGAAGGCCAACCCAACTGGCGTATGCTAGGGAAGAAAGACTTCTTTACACTGCAGATGGAGCTGATTGCAACCCCTCTTTCGATGGCCCCGACTCTGCCCCAGACCCAGCCGGCGGCAGTGGAAATGCAGGGGGTGTGGAAGCGCTTTGGGCAGCAGGTGGCTGTTCAGGACTTGAGCCTGCGGATCTTTCAGGGGGAGGTATTTGCCCTGCTGGGGCCCAACGGCGCTGGCAAATCCACCACCATCCGCATGCTCACTAGCCTCACGCGACCCAGCCAGGGATCCATCCAAGTGGGGGGCTACGACGTGGTGCGGGATCCCTTAGCAGTGCGGCGGCAGATTGGGGTGGTGTTGCAGCCTATTACCCTAGAGGCGGAGCTAACGGTTTGGGAAAACCTGGAGTTCCACGGCCGCATGCACCACATTCCCAACCCGGAGCGGCAGCGGCGCATTGACGAGTGGCTGGAGTACGTGAAGCTGGCCGACCGGCGGCACGACAAGGTGAAGACCCTCTCCGGCGGCATGAAGCGGCGCCTGCAAGTGGCCAGAGCCCTGCTGCACCAGCCTCAAATCTTGTTCCTGGACGAGCCGACGGTTGGATTGGATCCCCAAGCGCGGCGGCTGTTGTGGGAGATCCTGCGGGATCTGAATCGACAGGGGATGACCTTGCTAGTTACCACCCACTACATGGAGGAGGCCGAAGAGCTGTGCGACCGCATCGGCATCATGGACGGCGGCAAGCTGATCGAGCTGGGCAGCCCTAGTCAGTTGCGGGCCAAGTACGGGGAAGCTCTGCTGGTGCGCTCCCGACCTGGACAGGAGGTGAGCTACACCTTTTTCCCCAGCTTGGCGGAGGCCCAGCGGCAGTTGGAAGCTGAATCCGACAAAACCGGCCTGATGGTGCGCCCTGCCAACCTAGAAGATATCTTTGTGCGCTTGACAGGCCGTCGTCTGGATTAGCGCGCTTTTACTCTCAACCTCTCTCTCTTTTATGGCTATTTGAATTCCTCTCCTCCCTCCTTTGGAGTGGGTGGCTCAAACTTGTAGCCAACGCCGCGCACGGTGCGGATTAGCTCTGGCTGACTGGCATCAGTCTCTAACTTCTTGCGAATTTGGCCAATGTGGACATCAACGACTCGCTCATCTCCTTCATAGTTAAAGTCCCACACCTCTCGGATCAGCTCAGCGCGTCGCCAAACCCGTCCAGGGTAGCGGGCCATGGTGTAGAGCAAGTCAAACTCCAGAGCCGTTAGGCTAATGGGGCGCTGGTCGCGAGTGACTTCCCGGGTTTCTGGGTTAATCACCAAGGAGGCAAAGGTTAGAACGGGGGCGCTTCCTCCCTGGGCTTTCGTCCGCCCCCGGCGCAGGATAGCCTGTACCCGTGCTTGTAGCTCCGGTAGGGTGAAGGGTTTGGTCAGGTAGTCATCTGCGCCTAGCTGAAATCCTTGCAGCTTGTCGGCAGGATTCACTCGGCTGGTTAGCATCAATACATACACGCCAGTCTCCTTTTGCATCTGCCGGCAGAGGCTGTAGCCGCTGACATCTGGCAAGTTCAAATCCAAAATCACCAAGTCCGGCTGAAAAGTACGTAACTGCTGCAGGCCCTCGGCACCGGTTGCAGCCACCTCGACCGTGTACCCTTGGCGCTGCAAATACCGCTTGAGCAGCGTGCAAATGCTGGGATCGTCGTCGACAATAAGGATGCGGAACATAGCGGGGTAACTAGGAGGGGACAGGGCTGCAGAAAAGCTCTGCCAGCAGGACATATCCGGGCTGCAGAAAGCGGCAAACCCAGGCAGTTTTATTTATACAACAGACTGCTTCAGACTCTTATTGAATTGGCTGTTTGGCTTTCCTCGAGCCTCTGTCCCTGGGCAAATGAGTGGCAACTACTCCAGTTAGGCTGTCTGCAAAGAAGGGGAGTAACAACTTGCCGGCCAGGCCTTAGAGTGGCATGGTGGGGGTTTTTCCCAGAGGCTTATGTACTACGATCCCAACGCCGTCTTTCGCAAGGATATCCAGGTGGCCCTCTTCACCTGGGGAGTGCTAGAGCTGGTCTGTTTCGTCATCATGCCGTTCACGCGGGCCTACGAGTATGCGCAGGTAGCGGATTGGCTGTGGCCATCGCTGGTGCTGGGGCCAGCGGGGGCGGTGGTGGTAGCCTTTTGCTCAAAGCTCACGGTAGCTGCTAGTAACATCCCCGACCCGAAAAGGAAAAGGGCGCAGCGGCAAATTGCTCAGGTAATCAGTTTCTTCGGCTTCTTGGGTTTGGCCTTGCCCTTGCTCCTAGCCGGCTGGACCTTTGGCCACGAAATTCTCACCACTGACTGGGAGAATATGTTCACCAAGTAGAGGCTAAACGTGCTGCTGAGCTTGCCCCTTGGGAGATAGCTTCCCAAGCCAGCACCCAGAGGCGAAACTAGAAGTACTAGAGATGCTCTGGGGCTTGCAAGCGTTGGCAAGGCCCTTACTCTCGGCTTTTGGGAGCTGAGTTTTGGATGGCTAACTACCCGGTGCGAGGCCGTTCTTCTCCCGCGGTGGGGAGTTTTCCCTTCGGCACCCTAATGGCCCTGAGCCTCTCGGTTGGGGCCTTGGCTGCTCTGGGTTGGCAGGCGTGGCAGTTCATGGCCCCCCTGCTGGCTCCCCCTGCAGTGCCGCAGTTTCCTCGAGCGGTGCGGGTGGAGCCTTTGCCTAGACCGACAAGCTTGCCCTTTTCCCCCTCGGCTCGCCCTACTCAGAGGGAGTCTCCGCTGGCTGTAGGCAGCCTTGATTCCACTGCCTTTCCGCCTGGCAGCCGGGGGCGGGTGATCGAGCCTCTGGGTCTAGCCATCCGCAGCAAGCCCTCGGTGGAGGGAGCTTACCAAGGGGGAATTGGGGCGGGGGAAATAGTGACGGTGCTGGAGTACAGCGCCGATGGTCGCTGGCAACGGGTACGGCGAGAGCTGAACGGCCAGGAAGGCTGGGTACGCGCTGGCAACCTGGGCCCCGCGGAAGGAGCAGCAGTTGCCTCGGCTCCACTTTCTGCAACTTCTAGGGTTGAATCTACGCCTAACTCTACCCCCTCGCCAATTCGGCCACCGCTAGAAACCAGCCTTGCTCCAGGTGAACGGGGACGGGTAATTGAGCCGATTGGCCTAGCGCTACGGGCCACTCCCGACCGGGAAGGAGCTTACATCGGTGGTGTGCCCATGAACGAGGTGGTGGAAGTGCTGGAATACAGCGCCGATGGCCGCTGGCAGCGCATCCGGCGGCAGAACGGGCAGGAAGGTTGGGTGCGGGCCGGAAACTTGGCGCAGGAGTAGTTTCTGGGGGATGCCCCAGCGGGGGATTGTAAGGGTGAAGAAATCTGTGGTTCGGTAGAGCAGGACTGCCTGGGCCAAGCGACAAATGCCGGCGCTGGAGGGTCCGTCGAAGGGCTACTCTCTCTGGATCAAGGGTAGAGCCTGAACAGCAAAAAGGGAGGCGGAGGGGATCCCATGTGTGCTCAAGTTCAGTCCTGAGCTGGCCCTCGTCTGTGGCGAGTAGGTGGGAGAAGAGCACAAGGGTCTTGTCCGGGAGGCCAGGTGGCGGACTGGGAAGCCGCCTTCCACTTCGACCACCTGTTTGGGAATGACAGGCTGCCCTTCAAGGACGGCCTCAAAGGCAGCGCTGGGGTTCGCCTGATTGCCTCGGCAGGACGGGGTTCTTGACGTAGGTCTTTGCCCTCAAGTCCCGTTGGCTTTTGTTGTCCTCTATCCTTTGCTTAGCGATGAACCCAGTCTGGCCAAGTCGCACCCTTTTCCACTCTTACTGGCAACTGAGCTGGCTGGCTTTTGGCTTGCTTCTGGCTGCCCCGGCTTGGGGACACGGGGTGGAGGCCTCTTGGCGAGCAGTTCCCACGTTCGAGATCCAGGCCCGCTACGACACAGGCGAGCCGATGCGTTCGGCGCAGGTAACGGTGTTTGCACCTAGCAATCCCAGCACTCCTTGGCAGGAGGGGCAGACGGACGCCCAGGGCCGGTTTTGGCTGCAGCCGGATCCGGAGCTCAAGGGCCTGTGGCAGGTGCACATTCGCCAGGCGGGGCACGGCGTAGTGGTGAAGGTGCCGGTTGGGGAGGCGTTAGGGATCCCCAGCCCTTCCTCCCCTGGCTTTGGGCCTCTGCAGCGAGGGGTCATGGCCGCCTGCGTTATCTGGGGCTGTTTGGGCACAGCGCTGTTTTTCTTGCGGCCCCGCCCTGCCGCCTCTGTGGGTGGAGAACGGCCAAGCTCCGAAGTCGGCGCTGCTGCTCTGGAGCAGGACTAGCCATGCACATCAGCGAGGGCCTTTTGCCAGCGCCCCTGTGGTTGGGAGGCTATGGCCTCACCGCCTTGATCACCGGCTACAGCCTGGGCCGCCTGCAGCGGCTGGAAAAGGATCCCCGCCGCCCGCTCCCCAAGGCAGCGCTGCTGACAGCGGCTTTTTTTGTCGCCTCCTCCATTCACCTGCCCTTTCCTCCAACCAGCCTGCACCTGCTGCTCAATGGCCTAATGGGCGTGCTCTTGGGGGTCTTGGCCTACCCGGCCATCCTGGTGGGCCTGTTCTTTCAGGCCGTGGCTTTCGGGCATGGAGGGCTGACCACCCTGGGGATCAACGCCGCCATCTTGGGGATCCCGGCGCTTCTGGCAGGAGGGATCTTTCAAGCCAGCCGGCGGCGGCTGGGAACGGGCTGGGCTGCCTTTTGGGCAGGAGCTGCAGGGGTGGTGCTGGCGGCGCTGCTATTTTACGGCGTGGTGCTGGCGGCGCTGTACAGCGAGGGGATCCCTTCCACGTCCGCAGAGCGCTTGGCCCTGGCCGGCTTGATGGCAGCTCATCTGCCGCTGGCAGGGGTGGAGGGGCTGTTTACCCGTTGGGTGGTGCTGTTCTTGCAGCGGGTACAGCCGCAGCTTTTGGGGGAGGATGAAAAGCTCTAAGGCTAATCTGCCCTGCCCGCCTCTCGCCTCCAGGAGTTTTTCCTCCCCTTGGCTCCACCGCTGGCGGCCTCTGCCCAAGGTGGTTGGCCTACTGGCATTGATGGCGGCTTTTGCCCAGGTGCAGCGCTTGGCCTTGCTACCCCTAGTTTGGGTGTTGGTGGCTCTTCTTTGGGCGCTCTCCGGCTTGCCCCTGCGCCGAGGGCTAAGACGGCTGGCCGCCCCAGGAGTTTTGTTGATAGCCTTCGTCCTCTTCTTGCCTTTTGCCGTTGGGGAGACCTTCCTCTGGCAGTGGGGCTCCTTGGCTTTGCGCTGGGAGGGGCTGGAGAGGGCGCTTTGCCTTGGCGGGCGCAGCCTGGCGCTGTTGGCCCTGGCAATGCTGCTGGGGGAGACCACCCCTCTGCCGGCCCTGTTGGCAGCCCTAGGGGCTTTGGGGATCCCCGACCTACTCCTGGAACTGGCTTGGCTAACCCAGCGCTATTTGCAGGAGGTGGCTACCCAGTGGCAGCGGATGCAGCGGGCAGCTCGGCTGAGGGGCTGGCGACCGCGGGGATCCCTGGGGCGTCCGGACCTGGCCTTGCGACAAGACCTTCCCTTCCTGGCTGCTGCAGTGGGCACTCTCCTGGTGCGCAGCTACGAGCGCTCCGAGCGGGTCTATCAGGCGCTGCGCCTACGGGGCTATGGAAGAGCGCTTCTGCTCCCAGAAGAGAGGGCAGGAGATCCCTGGAGCTGGGCGGCCACTGGGCTGGCGGTGGCTGTGGCTCTCGGCTTGGTGTGGGTTCAATTTGGGGGTTATCCCGATTGAGCTGGTTGGCAGGGGAGTTAGACAAGGTGGACAGTCCTCCTCCCCGCCTTTAGAAGCGAAACCCAACTAGAACTAGAATAGGAAGGCCTCAATTTTCCCAATTCATTTGTTGTCTATTGTTGCCATTCTCTCGGCCTCTCCTGTGGCTATGAACTGGTTGGAAACCGCTCTGCCTACGCCCTCTCGCAGCCCTGCCGCCTCCCCAAAGGAAGCGCCGGCTGTTGCCGTTGTGCATCTGGGCTGTGAGAAAAACCGCGTGGACACGGAACACATGATGGGCCTGCTGGCCCAGGCAGGCTACCGGGTGGAGGGGGATGAAGAAAGCGCCGACTACGTCATCGTCAACACCTGCAGCTTCATCGAAGCGGCGCGGCGGGAGTCGGTCAGCACCTTGATGGAGCTGGCAGTGCAGGGCAAGAAGCTCATCATCGCCGGCTGCTTGGCGCAGCACTTCCAGGAGGAGCTGCTGCGGGAGATCCCAGAGGCGGTGGCCATTGTGGGCACGGGCGACTACCACCAAATCGTCCAAGTTATGGAGCGGGTGGAGCGGGGAGAGCGGGTTAATGCCGTCACCTCCAGCTTGGACTACATTGCTGATGAGACTGTCCCCCGCTATCGCACTACCCACGCGCCAGTGGCCTACCTGCGGGTGGCCGAGGGGTGTGACTATCGCTGCTCTTTCTGCATCATCCCCCACCTGCGGGGCAAGCAACGCTCTCGCCCCATCGAGTCCATCCTGCGGGAGGCCGAACAACTGGCCGCAGAAGGGGTGCAGGAGCTGATTCTCATTTCCCAGATCACCACCAACTACGGGATCGACCTCTACGGGGAGCCGCGGCTGGCTGAGCTCATCCGTGCTCTGGGCAAGATCCCTATTCCCTGGGTCCGCATGCTCTATGCCTACCCTACGGGCATTACTCCGGCAGTGGTAGAGGCCATTCAGGAGACCCCCAATTTCTTGCTCTATCTGGATCTGCCGCTGCAGCACAGCCACCCCGAGATCCTCAAGGCCATGAACCGCCCCTGGCAGGACCAGGTCAACGACCGGTTGATCGAGCGGCTGCGTCAGGCCCTACCCAAGGCCGTGCTGCGCACCAGCTTCATCGTCGGCTTTCCTGGCGAGACAGAGGAGCACTTCCAGCATCTGTTGGACTTTGTGCAGCGCCACCAATTTGACCATGTGGGGGTGTTTACCTTTTCTCCCGAAGAAGGCACGCCTGCCTACCACCTTCCTCACCAAGTGCCTGAGCGCGTCAAAAAAGAGCGCCGCGCCCGCCTGATGCAGCTGCAGCAGGGGATCGCCTTCCGCCGCAACCGCGAGCAGGTGGGGCAGGTGGTGCCTGTGCTCCTGGAGCAGGAAAACCCCCGCACGGGCGAGTGGATTGGCCGCTCCCCCCGCTTTGCCCCTGAGGTGGACGGGGTGGTGTATGTGCGCGGGCCCGGATCCCTGGGATCCCTGGTGCCGGTCCAGATTACGCGGGCCGAGCCCTACGATCTCTTCGGCCAGGTGGTGGAGGCGCCGCAGGGCTTTAGTTGGAGTGGGCGGTAGAATAGCAAGTTGGACTCCAGCGGGAATAGGATGACTAGTTCTGAGGAGCTGAAACAGGCGGCAGCCCAGGCAGCAGCCCAGCGGGTACAGTCAGGCATGGTGGTGGGCCTGGGGACGGGCTCCACAGCCGCCTTTGCAGTGAGCGCCCTAGCCCAGCGCATGCGAAAGGAGGGGCTGCAGTTCATCGGGGTGCCCACTTCCGAGCGCACGGCAGAACAGGCCCGCTCTCTAGGGATCCCGCTGGCCACGCTGGAAGAGCAGCCCCGCTTGGATCTGGCCATCGATGGAGCTGATGAAATTGAGGTGGGATCCCTCAATCTCATCAAGGGGGCAGGGGGAGCCCTGCTGCGGGAGAAACTGGTGGAGGCCAGCGCCGCCGAGCTAATCATCATTGCCGACGCCTCCAAGAAGGTGGCGCAGCTAGGCACGCGCTTCCCAGTGCCGGTGGAGGTGGTGCGCTTTGGCTGGAAGACCACCCTGGCGCGGGTGGAGGCCCTGGGCTGTCAGGCAGAGCTGCGGCGCACGGCCGACGGGGATCCCTACCTCACCGACGAGCAGCACTACATCCTCGACTGCCAGTTTGGCCCTATTGCCGATCCAGCCAAGCTAGCTGAGCAACTCAAAGCAACGGTGGGGGTAGTGGAGCACGGCCTGTTTATCGGCATGGCCACGGAGGCCATTATCGCTGGCCCTGAAGGGATCGAGACGCTGCGGCGGCCGTAGGGGCCAGTTCGGCTGCCAGCAGGATTGCCTGCTTGAGGCTCTCGGCGCGGGCCACCCCCTGTCCAGCTATGTCAAAGGCGGTGCCGTGGTCAGGGGAGGTGCGAATAAAGGGCAACCCCAGGGTTAGGTTGACGGCCCGGTCAAACGCCAGCAGCTTCACTGGGATCAGGCCTTGGTCGTGATAGAGGGCCAGGTAGGCGTCGGCAACGGCGGGAGATCCTTGACCATACCAGGCTTGGGCGGGAGCTAGCCACATCGTATCGGGGGGAAGCGGCCCCCAGATTCTGGCGTGGGGATAGGTACCTAGCAGCTCCGCCAGCCACTCCTGTTCTTCTGAACCCAGTTGCCCCCGTTCGCCGGCATGGGGGTTGAGGCCAGCCACGGCAATTACGGGATCGCCAATCCCAAAAAGCTCGCGCAGGGATCCCGCCAGCAAGTCCAACTTCCTGCGCACCAGCTCTGGGGTGAGGGTGAGGGGCACCTGGCTCAAGGGGATGTGGGTGGTGGCCAGTAGAACCCGCATCTGCCAGCCGCTGTGGGGAGAACGGGCCACAAACAGCATGCCGTAGTGCTCGCGCCCGCTGAGCTGGGCCAGTACCTCTGTTTGGCCGGGGAAGGGGTAGCCTGCTTGGTGCCAGAGGTATTTGGCAATGGGGGCGGTCACGATCCCCTGGAACTGGCTTTGCAGCGCCCCTTCAACAGCCGTTTTCAGGTAGACAAAGCTGGCCGCTCCGCTCTGGGCATCCCCCCGGCCCACACGAGAGAACTCTAGGTGGAAGCCGCTGCCGCACTCTAGGACGGGGATCCCTGCCGGGTCAGCTAAGGGATCCGCTACCCCTTTTGCCTTCAAGAGACGGTAGGTAGCCTGCAAAACCTGCCGCTCGCCCACCACCGTTATCTGGGCGCAGGCCTGCACCTGGGGATCCGCCAGCGCCTTGAGCACAATCTCTGGCCCAATCCCCGCTGGATCTCCCAACGTCAGGGCGAGCTTTGGCAGCACTAGGCTCACAGGGGCGTTCCCGATTCCTTTCCAATTTTTATCCCCCCGAAGGGGGAGCTAGGAATAGAGTGTTCACTTCGGTTTCCAATTTCTAGGAGTCTCCCCGAAGGAGGAACTCTACCCCCATTAAAGCCAAGCAGGGCAAGGGGTACAAGACCCATTCGCAAGGGGGTCGGTCAAAAGGGCAAAAAGTGGCCTTGGAGAGGGGGGTGAGAGCCCTGTGGCGCAAGGCATCGAGCGGGTAACGAAAAAATGGGCCTTTCCTGGATCCTTGGAGGCGCTCGCAAAGGCGTTGATACCGCTTTTTTGTTGTTTCGCAAACATCCCGAGCACAGGGATACCTAGGCAGCTGGCCTGGGGATTAGCCACGCAGGCGACCGGAGCGGAGGATGCTCAGGATAAGCCATAGGCCCAGCAGCTGGCGGCGCCAAAAAGCAGCTCGCTCAGCTAGAAGACCTGAAAGCACTGGGTTTGCGCCGAGATGATGGCGGCGCCGATAATCAGGGATCCAACCACTAGGAGAGGCAGTTGGCTGACTGATCCAGGCTGCTGCGCAGGCCTTCCAGATCCTGCACCGTCAGGTTCCAGCGTTGGGTTTCCGAAGTGTGATGCGGCTAAGCAGCACTTCCAATTGCCGCGGAGATTGCAGGGAGAGGTTTTTCAGATCCAGGGCCCTGCGCAGCAACGAAGGTAGGGGAGCTTTCCCCAGCAACTGCTGCCGAAATACGTCTGCCATCAGGGCCCGCAAGCTGCCCCTGGGACTTTCCGGCAGGGCCAGTTCCAGAGTCAGCTCGGCACAGCGCTGGGCATCCAAGCTGACGATGGCCAAAATCAGCTCCAGCACAATCTGCTGTGTGCAGGGATCCAGCCGCCCAATCATGCCGCAGTCCAAGAGAGCGAGGCGACCAGAGCCCAACCGGATGGATCCCGCTGCCGCCGCTTCCGTGTCAAGGCTGCTGAAGACCCGCTCCAGCGGCTGGCGCAACTGCTGGCGCAGCAGGATCTCCACCGCGTTTCAGGGCACAGGGGGCACATTGCTCTGCAGGCTGCTAAGGGCTCGATGTACTCCCGCGGCAGCAGATCGAGGCGGGTGCTCAGCAACTGGCCTAGCTTCACGTAAACCGGCCCCAAATCCACCAGGATGTTGCGCAGCACCAGAGGCGGCGGCAGTTGTGGCTCTTCCGCCCTGCCCAAGGAGAGCAAGCGCCGCATGTAGTCCCAGGATCTCCGCCTGCCGGGCGCTGTTCTGGGCCAGCCGCGCAAAGACCACCCCTTTTCCACCCTCTTCCAGGCTTGCCTAGAAACAGCAGCTTAGAAAAAGGGCACAGGAGCCACGCGACGAGTCCCGTCCCAGCCGCTGGTCAGCCCCTCCTGCAAGACCCGCAGCACTTCGTCGGTGCTGGCGTTGGGCTCGGCAAAGGAGAAGAGGTGCTTATAGCGCAGCCTCCCTTCGCGATCGACAACAAACTGGCCCGGCAGGGGCGCTCCCAGCGCCTGGCCAACGCCGTAGAGCCGAAAAGTTTTGCACTCTGGATCCACCAATAGCGGATACGGTAGTTGCAGGTCGGCTTGGATCTGTTGGCTTTGCACCGGGTCGGTGCTGGTAACCATCAGCAGCTCTGCTCCCAGCGCCCGGATCTCTTCGTAGCGGGCCTTCAGCTCCTGGATGTGGGGGTAGCAGAAGGGGCAGAAGAGCTTTTCCGTAAAGATGCGGGTAAAGGCCAGAACCACCGGCTTGTGGCCGCGGTAGTCCGATAGGCGCACGGGATCCCCTTGGACGTTAGGCAGCTCAAAGTCGGGGGCCAGCTCGCCAATCTGCAGAGAGTTGTTGGCTGGCTGGGGGATGAAGTTTTCGAAGAAGCGACGGTTGAACAAGCCGCTGTTGCTGGTCATGGCAGTTTTTTACGTTTCTTTACTCCCTGCCACCAGCCTAACCCAAAGCCTCGGCTACTGCCTTTAGCCGCCGCAGTTGCGCCCGCATGTCGTGCCGGGTCAGCTCTGCTGCCACGAGATGAAACCCTGCCGCTACCCAGGGGTTGGGGATGCAAAACGCAAAGCGGTTGACCAAGAGCGTCCCCGACGCTTGGGGGTGGCACTCCCAGCGGTCAGTGCCCTGAAAAAAACCCTCGAACTGCCACTCCACCAGGCCCTCGGCCCGCTCGACAATCACGCAGTCCAAGCTGGGGGAGACTAGAGGCAGGCGTAGGAAAAAGCGGTAGCGGCTACCCAATTGTCCCGTGGGGGATCCCAGGGCTTCACATCCCAAAAGGGGGTTAAGCCAGCGCCGCATCAGCTCGGGGTCGACTAGGCAGCGCTCCACCTGGGCCACGCCAGCGGCAATTTCAATTGCTTGGGTATAGACGGGCATGCTCTAAGGAGCAGCAGGCGGCGCTTCGCCAACAGGGGCAATGGTACTCAGCAAAATCAAGATATCGCGGTACTCCACCTGATCCGGCCCGCGGCGAGGGGATCCCAGCTGGATGACTGCCTGCTGGAGTGGTCTGTCGGGGCGGGGGGGAGACTCGAACACTAGCGTGCGGATGCCGTTGGCCTGCTCAACATCGGAGAGGAGATCCCAGCCCCGGCCCCAGAGGGTGCGGCGGTAGTAAGCGGCAATCTCCTCCAGAGGCTGAGAGGTCTTCAGGATCAAGGAAGCCAATCCCCCCTCCTGATCCCAAATCTGCCCGGAAGAGACGACGGTGGCGTTGGGCAGGCGCAACTGCTGCGGGAAGTGGGGAGGAAGGGCGCGGGTATCGCCCACAGAAGCCTCAAAGTGGGTGCCATCTTCACCGATGTGGCGCAGCACTGGATCCGGCTGGGCAGCGGCAGGAGGTTCTGTAGACGGCAGGAGTCGACAGGCGGTCAGCAACACCGGCGCCAGCCAAGCTAGAAGTTGCACCTGGGCTGGGCAAAAGTGTCCTCTCATCGGTCAGCCAGGGATCCCTCAGGTGGGTTATAGCGGATCCCTGTTCTTGCTCACAAGTTGTTGTCAGGGGGGTGGCTCCCCGGCTGCACAAAGGCAATTGCAGAGCCTAAGATAGGTAAGGCTGCAGATCCCTGCCAGGGATAGGGTGGAGAGGTGTCCGAGTGGTTTAAGGAAGCAGTCTTGAAAACTGCCGTGGCGCAAGCCACCGTGGGTTCGAATCCCACCCTCTCCGTTACCACGTAGTCCGATGACATCCACCCAGATCCAGCAGGCCCTTGTCTAGAAGGGCTTCCGGGCTTTTCAGTGTCCAAGATAGACTGACAAAATCCACCGTAATCCGGGCTGAAGTGGGACATGACCAGGGACACAAAAGCCAGGGCGGGACATGGCTCTGTCGGAGATAGTTATCAGGAATGCCAAACCCAAGGACAAGCCCTACCAGTTGCCAGACAAAGAAGGGCTGTACTTGGAGGTGAAGCCCAAGGGTCGAGGCTCTGGCGGTTTCGCTACCGATTCCGGGGCCAGGAAAGACGGCTCAGTCTTGGCGAATATCCGTACATCCCTCTGAGAGAGGGCCGCAGTATGTACGGGGGGCCCAGCAGCTGGCTGCTATCAACACGTTCACAAGCCTTTCGGGTTCCAGCTTCCTACTGCTCTAGGCTTTGCAACAAAATGTCCCGTATCTCGCCTGGGTGACGGGCCACCTTCCACTGCCAGCGACCGAACGCGCCATGCGTATTGACGGCTTGCACCCACTCCTCGAGATAGCACCGCTTCACCCGGTCTAGTTCAGTGTCCTGTCCCTTCGTTTCCAGAATGAGCATGTCGCCATTGGCAAGCCGCACAAGAAAATCTGGCCGATACTTCCGCACCACGCCACGATAGACGTAAGGCACCTCGAAGCCCAGATGGTCGTTTTTTGCCCAGGCGCTCACGGCACTGCTATTGTCCAGGACGAAAGCGTCCGACGCCTCCCAGGTGCTGTCGTAGACACAGACGTTGATGTGTGACTTGCGCGTGCGTTGGCAGGGTTTGCTCGTGTACCAGGTACGCATTTGGCCCGTCGAGCGGATAGGGTGATCGCGGTCGAAGATCGGAGTAAGCCGCTCTGTGTTTTCCTGCCGCACCGCCTCGCACACATGTTGCACAATCCGTGACATGTTGAGGGTGATGATCAACCGACGGCGCAGTTCGTCCTGATAAAAAAGAGGTGGGGAGATCAAGATGCGGTCAGAGCGAATGAACTGCTCCACAATCCGCACCAACTGCGCCAGCAAGATTTCGCGACTGCCTTTCCAGCTTTGCTTGATTTGATCGAACACGTTCCGGGCAGTTTCGAAGATGATGCGCTGGGTGCGAAACTCCCGGGCCAACTGCTCCAGTTCGATGCGGCTGATTTGAGTTACGTCTGGCTTGCCTTCGAGAATTGGTGCCAGTTCGGCCACCTGCGGTGTCTGGGCCGCGTTCAGCTCCAAGGGCTGCACCTTCGACCAATCAAGAGTCAATACTGGCTGAAGTACGCGCTCGATACGCACCACATTCGGCCAGCGGATCTCAAACTCCGCTTTGGCTGGATCCGGCTCTACCGCAGTCTTGGGCGTTGGCGGCGGTGGCGGGCCATCTCCGCTATTCTCATGCGGTAAGAACGTGAAAGGCACGCCGAAGATGTTGACGTACTCGGGCTCAAGCAGCCCGGTCTGTGGGTTGATCTCGTAGGATGTGCGGCGCAGGCCCCGGCCTACAACCTGCTCGCACAGCAGTTGCGAGGTAAAGGCCCGCAGCCCCATAATGTGCGTCACCGTCTTGGCGTCCCAGCCCTCGCTCAGCATCCCGACGGAAATGACGTTCTGGATCTTCTCGCCTGGCTGCCCCACCTTGCCAACCGTATCTACGATCTTCCGCAAAAGTTCCGCCTGTTCTGCCTTGGTTAGCCTGCGCTCGACGGGTGCCTCTTCCTCCTCCCCCTCCTCGGTCTCGTTCGACGCCTCTACTGTTACCGCGGACTCTTCCTTTGCCTCAGCCTCTTCTAGCACCTTCGAGTCGATATGCAGGATTCGCTCCGGGTCGCATAGCTCGTCGATGTGAATGCTCCGCGAATCGAAGGCGTGCTTGACCCGCGCTGCTGTCTCAGTTCGGTTACAGACGGTGATCATCACAGGCGGCGTGGGCAGGCCGGCCGCTTTCCAGGCTCTCCATGTCTCACGCCAGTCGTAACCCAGCAGGTAATAGGCGTTCAGCACCAGATCCGGCAGCGGCTCGTGGGGTTCGGCGCGGCGGTTGAGGTCGTCCTTGACTTCTGGGTCGTTGTAGATGTGGTAGAGACGGGATTTGTAGGTTTTGGCGTCCAGCACGGCGTCGTCGCGCACCACCACACGCGGCGTCTTGACTAAGCCGGATTCGATTGCGTCGTTGAGGCCAAAATCACTGACAATCCAACCGAACAGGGTCTCCTCGCTGCTCTTTTTTCCCGATGGTGCAAAAGGGGTGGCGGAAAAGTCGTAGCAGGTCAGAATGCCTCGTGAGCGATGCAGACGATCCAGCCCGCCTACCCAGACTGTGGCTTCCGCAGCGCTGTCTTTCAGGTCGCGAGCGCGCAAGGACTTCCCTTCAGCCTCCTGGTTGACGCGCCAGGCGTGGTGCGCCTCATCGTTGATGACTAGCAGATTGGAAGCATTTGCCATCTCGCCCAAAACTTCACGGGCATAGGCTTCGTCACTTTTGACGCCGCGCTTGTCCACGCTTTTGCGCTCCCTGATTTGCTCTTCGCTTTCCCAAGCCAGGGCGTGCCAGTTGCGCACCAATACCTTCCCTTGGCGAAGCTTATCGAGGAAGGCGGGGGGCACGATGGAAAACGCCTCATAGTAGTTGCCCTCGGCGGCTGGCTCGAGGACAGCCAGTCTCTGCTTCACCGTCAGTCCCGGCGCGATGACCAGCACGTTTTTCGAAAAGCGCGCATCTTGGGGATTGGCCACCTTGTTGAGGATGTGCCAGGCAATCACCATCGCCATTACGATGGTCTTGCCCGTACCCGTTGCCATCTTGCAGCACCGACGCAAGAAGGCCCCGCCGTCACCTGGGATCTCAATGCCTACCCGCTCGGCAGGCGGCGCCTCGGTCAGCCAAATGAGCGTCTCTGCCGCCTCCAACTGGCAAAAGAAAAAGCGACGTCTGTCGAACTCCTCGGGGTCGTGCCAGTACTCCAAGAGCCGCCTGGTGATGGTGGTAACGCCGGGATAGCCCGCCTCGCGCCAGGCTTTGACGCGGGGTCGAATTTGGTTGACAAGCGGGATCTCGACGAAGATGCCCGGATCGTCGAAAGATTTTGAACCGGGAGTCGCCACCACGTAGCCCGCCGGGCGGCGGCCCTCCACCAGCTCGAAGGTGCGCGTCTGGCGGTCGTAGTGCCAGTGGTATTTCGGCTCTTCGTAGGGCGAGTTGATAATCAAGCGGTCAATCGTAGTCCGGGCCATCGCCTTTCTCCCGTTCCGTTGCTGCACTGACTTCTTCCGCTGCCCAACAGCGAATCTCTGTCAGCAGACTTGCCACCTCTTGTTGGGGAATAGGCGCAAATTCTGTGTCGTCGTAGCGAAAGGCAACAGCAAAGGGGTTGAGTTGACGGAGTTGATCTTCCCCAACCGGCAACGAAATGCCCCGGTCGTTGAGCAGACGCGCTAGCTTGACCAGGTCATGGGTGCGTGTGAATTCAATCTGTTGGGCAAACAAGACTGCCTTGAGAGATTTCTCTACCGCTTGCTGGGCATGGAAATAGAGGATAGCAGGGTGAACCTCGGGGTCTTTTTTCAACACTTCAAATGCCTTGAGGTCGCGATCCGCCAAGCGCAGGGATCGCCAGGCCTCTTCAAGATGGGGCTTCATAGAGGGCTCTTCCCTCCTTGCGTGCCCAGTACAGCACCGTGCCCGGCACCTGACTGCGCCGTTGGTATTCGGCCTCAGAATAAACCAGCAGATCGATCCCTGGGCCAAGCGAGCCTACAGCTTTGTGCAAGCGGATCATTTCGCTATACGGGTCGGGCACTTCTGGTTCGACCACTATGAGATCCACGTCAGAGCCAGCGTCGGCATCGCCACGGCCATAGGAACCAAACAAAAGTATGCGGCTGGGCTGCGCTACTGCCACGATTCGTTGAACAATTTCTTGCAGAGCTTGCTCGTCCATCATGGATCCACTTTTACGACCTTCAGGCTCTCAATGCCCCGGTCATCCACAATTTTGACGGCAATGCGTCGGTGCTCACCGAGCGCAAACGGCAGCGACACCGTGCCTCGGTAAGCTTCGATCCGCTCCTCATCGATTTCTGCCCTGAGATTGCGAGCCAGTTTTGCCCAGCCCTCCTTCTCGCCTGCCATCGGGAAGAACACCTGGCGCGGGTAGAGGCTGCGCCCGTCGTAGTCGGTGTCGAGCATCCAGAGGGCAATTCTATCTGCCCCGCCCGATTCAATCTGGCCGGTCTTGGTGTTGTAGTAATCGAAGCCGAGAACTGAAACGCGATACTTTCCCTTGTCCTCGCCGTCGGCAATGCGTTCCAGGTACACATCCGGTTGCCCGATGAGCCAGAAGGACTCGTTGCTGGCGCGCTTTTTCTTCAGGTCGTCGGTCAAAAGGTCAGCGTTCATTTGCACTTTGAGGAACTGCATTCCAGCCAGCTCCGGCTTCATCTCGTCAATGTCTTTCGCCGCTTCCGGGTCAAACTGAAAGGCGGCAAAGATCAGCAGTTTTGGCCGTGGGACGAGCATCCGCGCTTCTTCCCAGGCCTGCTCCACTTGCCGTTGCTCGAGCGGGCCATATTCCGGGCCAAAGGAGACCACCACGCGCAGGGGGTCGTAGGCAGGCGCCGACTCGCGCACGGTATTTGCCCCTTCGTCGCTGGGCCGCGTTTCCCCCACGGCATGGAGCCAACGACAGGCGGGCAGCGGTTCCAGCCGGGCAAAGCGGATGTATTGCCCGTTCTTCCCACGGATACCCGTCTTGAGCAGCTCGTCGCGCCATTCTTCCTGACGCAGTGTTTCGCCAGAGCGGGCAATCGAGGCATCTGCCGGCTCGGGCTTGGGCTCCAAAATCTCATCCACCGATTTCACCGCTGGGGCTGGCACTGCTTCCACGGTGAACGGGCCTGTCACCCGCACCTTCTTCCTGTCCACGAAGGGCTGGTCGTAAAGCGTCTCCTGCGGCGCGTGGCGGGCAATGGCCTCATCGATGGCTGCTCGCAGGGCACGGCGGGCTTGATGGAATCGCTCGAATGGCGTCCGGGCAGCTTCCGGCCAGTCGGCGGGAAACTCAAAGGGCACCTCCCATTCCACCAGCTCATTGACCTTAACCACCTGGCCAGCGGGCATGGTGAAGGTTTCCGTATCGGGCGCGGCAAAGTCCACAAAGTGGCCAGCCCGGCCACCTTGGGTCACCTTAAACTTCACCGCCTGGCCCTTTAGCGCCGCGTTGAGCTCAGCCAGAGCCTCCTCCACCGCCGGGTGCAGGCGCGCGTAGATGTCGTCGATTTCCGGATTGTTGGCGATGGACTTGAGCGTGACGTGCGGCACGGTCTTGTATTTAAAGCCGCTGCCGACGCCCTCCTGCGGGTGCGCGAGTTCATAGTAATCGAACACGGCGGTCATCAGCCGCTGACGGGCAAGGGTAATCGCCACGCGCGAGGTGTCGCAGGTGATCCAGCGCCGCCCCCATTGCTCGGCCACGTAGGCCGTGGTGCCGCTGCCGCAGGTCGGGTCAAACACCAGGTCGCCCGGATCGGTGGTCATCAGCAGGCAGCGGGCAATGACTCTTGTATTGGTTTGGACAGCATAAATCTTAACAAGCTCTGGCCCCGTATCATTCCAGTTAGAAGTAACCTCTTCATACGGCCAGTCATCGAAATAGCTTACGCTCCTGAGAACAGTTTGCTTAGCAACTAGCCGGCCAGCCTGTCCCAGACGTTTAAAACCTTCTTCTGAGTAACGCCAGGAGCCAGTTGGAATGGACCACGTTTTTGCTTGAAACTTCCGCGGGCTCTGGTCTCCTGGACTTTTTGAATGCAAAGGTAAAGTTGTAACTAATCTCAAGCCTTTTTCAATAATTCGCTTAACATCCCGTTTCTCAGTATCTGTTAAAGGTCTACGAACACCGGTATGTTCTTCAACTTCAGAAAATATGGTTGTATCTGGATCCTGTTTACTAAATAAACGGCGAAACTTCATTTCCGCACGTTGCTTGCAGTACCATAAAAGAAAATCTGAAGTTCTTTTTGGCGCTTTTTCTTGTCTTGCTCCTCCAGTAGTCTTGTACGTTATCATTGCAACAAAGTTCCCCGCCCCAAACACCTCATCCATCAAGCAGCGCACGCGATGGACGTTCTCGTCGCCGATCTGCACGAAGATGGAGCCGCTCTCGCTGAGGAGTTCCCGGCACAAAAGCAGGCGGTCGCGCAGGTAGGTGAGGTAAGAGTGGATGCCCAGCTCCCAGGTGTCGCGGAAGGCTTTGATCTGCTCTGGCTCTGAGGTCAAATCCTCGTCCTTGCCGTCTTTGACGTCGCGCTTATTCACAAAGGGCTGGAAGTTGGAGCCGTACTTGATGCCGTAGGGCGGGTCAAAGTAGATCATCTGCACCTTGCCGGCCATTCCCTCCTTTTCCAAGAGCGAGTTCATCACCAAGAGCGAATCGCCGGCGATCAGCCGGTTCGTCCAGCCATGCTTGTGCTGGTAAAATTCGATGGCCTGGCGCAGGGGCTCCTTGCGTTCTTCCTCAAACAACCCCAGTTGTACCGGGCCAGCTTGGTCGTCTTTCTTGCGCACAGCCTCGATGATGGTGCGCGGGTCAATCCGCTCGTGGACGTGGAGCGAAACCGTGGGCACCTCGAACGAAGTGTGCTCGGCCTTGCCAGCCCAGACAAGCTGCGGATCCAGGTGCGGGTCGTAGGCGTAGGTCTTCTTCTTCTGCCCCGCGTCCCGGTCGTTCTCAGGCGTCACCAGTCCCACAGGCGGGTTGTTGAGCCGCTGTTTGTCCCGGTGCTCGTAGGATTCGATTGAGCGTTGGGTGTTGGTCTTCTTGCCTGCCATCCAGTCCTGCCTGTTGGTTGCGTCGTGGGCTTACTAGGAAGGCTAGCTTGAGACCAAACCGCTCTGAAAGACCTACAAGAGGCTAACAAACACTCCCACTTGTGGGTAGCGCAGCGTCTGTCGGGTTTCTGCTCTCTTCCTGCTAAGGTCTACGGCCCGCTAGCGCCCCTCTCCAGAGGCATGCCGTTGTTAGCCCCTGAATCACAAACTCAAAAATTCTGCTAAGGGGAGCTAGCCCCGCCCCCGATCCTGTTCCCGTATCCCCTTTCCGTTTATTTGCCTAATAGGCGGGTCAAAGCTGTTTCCATGTCGGGGACTGGGAAGCGAACCCAGTCGGGATCCTGAGGCTTTGAGTGTCCACAGCTACCTCCCCTCCCTCAGAATCAACAGCAAAGTACCAGCAATGACCGTAACAGCAGCGCTGGCGATGAGCGTGTTGGCGCGGTTGGCGGTGTCTTTGGCGAACTCGAAGAAGCGCTCATCCCACCGTCGCACCTCATCCCTCAGTTCTTGCCGGGTGGCAGCGAGGTCTGAGCGGATCTCTTGCAGCTCCTTATCAAGCCGCTCCACCGCTGCCAAAACGTCGGCCAGAGTTGGCTGTTGGTTGTTGCTCTCACTCATAGCTGAGTCCACCTACCAAAACTGAGCCAGGCCGGCTTCTATTTGCTTCCAGGGGACAAGGACTAGCCACTCCCCGCTGAAGGGATCCTGCAGCAGCACTACCTCTTCCGGATCTAGCCCCAGCTTGCGGGCTTCCTCCTGCTGCAGCCGCAAACACTCTTCTGCGTCTTCGCGGCTGGCGTGGCGAATGTCGTGGTAGTTGGGCGGCTCAATCTTGCCAGCTACCAGATCCTCTATCCAGCGCTCAAAGTCTTCAACTGAGTCGAAGTGCATATTGGCTACTACGCGCAAGTGGACGGACTTGACTGGGTGGAGGCTAGGCGGCCATCGCGCTCAGCCTGTTTGATACAGGTGCTCATCGGAGGGGAGAGGCTAGCTGGATTCTAGCCTGCCACTGGGAAGAGGCCATTCGCTTAGGCCTTAACCCGGACAGGGTGGTAGTGAAAGTCACTGCCGCGCAAGGGCTTATGATCCCACCCTCGCCAAAGTGCTGCTAGATCAGCTCGCTCACCGGGAAGCGATCCAGCATTTTTTGGGCTTCGCGGGCATTTTCCCGCAGCTCCGCTGGCAAATGAGGAATGTGGGGGATCTGAGAGAGCAAATCCAAGGTGCGGCGAATCAGGCGCACAATATCCCCAGCATCCAGGTTGGTGCTGGCCTCCAGCTTTTCCCAGGGGATCCCTTGGGCCCAGTGTTCCACGATCCCGGCCAGATCGGGCTCAAACCCAATTGGCACATGAAACACCTGGTGTTGACGTTGGCTGCGGAACAGTTGCCGCCGCAGGCCTCGCAAGCCATGCAGCACATCCTCAACTAGCCCAGAAGTCCGCAGCCGGCTGTAGGTACCTGAACGGGGAGGCTCGGCCACCAGAGCAGCAATGACCCCAGCCAAGTGATGGGGGGCACAGCCTAGACATTCGCCAGAGAGCAGAGCTAGACCCAGCCAGAGCTCGTTATCCCCTCGCAGAGCAGCCACCACCTCCCCACTAACTGTTGGCTGATACCCTTGCAGACAGTCGAACTCCTGCAGCACGCCCACCAGGGCCATGAATTGCTGCCAGCGCAACTCCTGCACAGACTCACTCTGGCGCTCCAAGTGCTGGAGGCGCTTGAGCAGACGCTGGCGCTTTTCCTGTAAACCCAGCAGCTTTTTCCCGACCCTATGGGCAGGGTTGGCGCGGATGCGGGCTTCTAGGGCGCGGATTTTCTCCTCTTGGGCTTGGATGTGGGGAAAGGCCAATAGGCGCAGGGTGGGATCCGGTTCTGCTTCCTGCTGTTTGAGCAGATAGCGCAAAAGGCGCCGCTCTTCCCGCCGTTGCGCCTGCATTTTCTCGTAGCGGGCGATATCTTCGTCGGAAATCCCCACCAGGAGGCGGTCAATTTCCTCCAGCTCGGCGCGAGTGCGCTGGAGCTCCTGTTGTTCGGGCAACCTTTGCAGCGAGAGCAAATACTGGCCAAAGCTGCGGTTGATGAGATCCCGGGCCGCCTCCAGAGAGTGCTTCTGCAGCAAGTTCAGCACCATGCCATAGGTGGGGGTAAACTGGCTCACCAGGGGATCCGCTCCTGCCGTGGCCAGCCGCGCTGCCTCCTGCGCCCCCTCAAAGGGAGATTGCAAGGTCACCACATGCCCAATCACATCTTTGCCCCGCCGTCCAGCCCGCCCTGACATTTGCATAAACTCAGAGGCAGTTAGAAGGCGATGGCCGTTGTCGGTGCGCTTGGAGAGGGAGGAAATCACCGTCGTGCGGGCGGGCATGTTGATCCCGGCAGCCAGCGTCTCGGTGGCAAAAACTAGCTTCACCAGCCCCTGCTGAAACAGGTGCTCGACCAGGCCCTTCCAGGCGGGCAACAGGCCGGCATGGTGGGCGGCAATGCCCCGGTAGAGGGCATCCAGTTGATCCCGGCGCACTGCCTCTGGCATTTCCTGGCAGAAACGGTCGATCTGCTCGGCCAACTGCCGCCGCTCTTCTTCAGAGCTAATTAAGTCCAAGTTTCCCAAACTGGCCACCGCCAGGTCACAGCCCTTGCGGCTGAAGATGAAATAGATGGCCGGCAGCATATCCCGTCGGCGCAGGTTTTCCACCACCTGGGCCATATCCGGTACTTCTCCGTAGGGAGCCTGGCCTGACTTGGAGGGCTTGCTTCTCAGGCGGCGATTGCAAACCCACTGGCCTGACTCGGTTTGCTCCAGCAGGGGGAACAGCCCTTTGCGATTGGCAAAGTGAAATTGCAGCGGCACTGGGCGATGGCTGGAATCGACCAGTCGCGTGGGGCCATGCACCTGGTTCATCCAGTCGGTAAGCTGGTCGCTGTTGGCCAGGGTGGCCGAGAGGGCAACAAGCTGGATGTGGGCAGGGCAGTAGATAATTGCCTCTTCCCAGACAGTGCCCCGCTGTTGGTCGTTCATGTAGTGGCATTCGTCCAGGATCACCGCCTGCACGTCCCGCAAGGGATCCCGGCTCAGAGCCTCCGCCTCTTCCCACGCATCCCTCTCGCTGCCGTAGGGCCCGCGCTGGACAGCCAGAGAGAGCGGCGTGCCGTAGAGCATATTGCGGAAGATCTCGGTGGTCATCACCAAGATCGGCGCTTCCCGGTTGATGGAGATGTCGCCGGTGAGGAGGCCAACCCGCTCCGGGCCGAATTGCTGGCTGAAATCGCGAAACTTTTGGTTGGAAAGAGCCTTCAGAGGGGTTGTGTAGAAAACCCGCTTGCCTTGGGACAAGGCCCGGTGGATGGCATACTCTCCAATCAGGGTCTTGCCGGATCCCGTAGGCGCACAGACCACCACCGATTCCCCCGCGGCCAGAGCTTGAATCGCTTGGATCTGAAACTCATCCAGCTCAAAAGGGAAAAGCCTGCGCAACTCGTCCAGCAAGTCGGTCGCCGGAGAGAGAAGCAAGTTCATGGGATCTGAAAAATCAAAAACAACCTAAAAGCTAGCCACCTTGCTGCTGCTTGTGTGCTATACCCTCCAGGATACAAGCTGGATTTGGGTGTTGGCTCCGGGTTGCGGGCCCTGAAGCCTGGGCAATGCTAAAATGGGGTGCCGTTGCCGGGTGCCATCGTGCTGGTTGTTATCGACAACTACGACAGCTTCACCTACAACCTGGTGCAATACCTGGGGGAGCTAGGCGCAGGGGTACGAGTTTTTCGCAATGACGAGATTTCAGTGGCCCAGCTGCGCCAGATGCGTCCCCAGGCGGTTGTCATTTCTCCAGGGCCAGGACGGCCCGAAGATGCCGGCATCTCGCTGGAGTTGATCCGCGAGCTGGGGCCGGAGCTGCCGATTTTGGGCGTCTGTCTGGGTCACCAGTGCATTGGACAGGTCTACGGCGGTCGGATCGTGCGCGCACCTGAGCTGATGCACGGCAAGACTTCCCTCATCTATCATCGAGGGGTGGGAGTGTTTGAGGGGCTGAGCCAGCCTTTTGTTGCAACCCGCTACCACAGCTTGGTGATTGAGGCTTCCACCTGTCCTGACGAACTAGAGGTGACGGCCCAAACTCAGGACGGCATCATTATGGGGATCCGCCACCGCCGCTATCTTCATGTGCAGGGCGTGCAGTTCCACCCGGAGAGCATTTTGACCGCGGAGGGCAAACGCCTGCTGAGCAACTTCCTGCGCTTGGCCCAGATCCCTACCTCGGGATTGCTCCAGCCGGCGGCTGCCGGGGTTGTGTCAAGGATCCCCACCCGATGAAGCGTCGCCAACTTTTGCAAGCCAGCGCCAGCTTGCTGGGATCCCTTGCCGCAGGGGGTCAATGGGCAAGGGCGCAAACTGATCCTTCTCCAGGGGGATCCCTGGAGTTTACCCCCGGCTCCAGCGCCCAGGGCCTGCAGCTGACCTGGCTGCACCACAGTTGCGTTTTGTTTGAGGGGGAGGGCAAGCGCTTTCTGGTTAACCCCTTTCGGCCAGCCGGTTGTACAGCCGGCTACCCTCCCCCCCGCGTCGCTGCCGATCTGGTGCTCCTCAGCAGCCGCCTTTTGGACGAGGGAGCTTTGGACGTGGTGCCCGGCAACCCCAAAGTGCTGTTTCAGCCAGGCGACTACCTCATCGACGGGATCCGCGTGCAGGGGGTGCGCATGCCACGGGGCCCCCGCTTTGGCCTCAACGTAGGCTGGCGCTGGCGCATGGGCGGGATCGACATTGTCCACCTGGGAGGGGCACTACAGCCCATTGGCCGGGAGCAGTCCATCTTGCTCTCTCGCCCTGACCTGTTGTTGGTGCCGGTGGGAGGTGGGCCGAAGAATTACGATCCCAAGGCAGCCAAGGCAGCCATCGAAGCGCTGCAGCCCAAGTTGGTCATCCCCACCATGTATCGCACCGCCGCCGCCGAGGAGTCCCAATGCGAGCTGTTGCCTCTGGAGGCGTTTTTGCGCCTATTTCCCCCCGCTGCCGCGCAACCTGCCCTCAGCAACCCATTGCTACTTTCGGCTCAAGCCCTGCCCAGGCAAGGGATGGCCATCCTGTACTTTGAGCAGTAAGGCCACGCAGCGCAGGCGATGGGCTGTGAGCGTTGGCCTGGGAGTTTTACCACCCCAACACCCAGGCAAAGATTAAAGGCGCCACGATGGTGGCATCCGACTCGATGACGAACTTGGGTGTGTCGACCCCCAACTTGCCCCAGGTGATCTTCTCGTTGGGCGCCGCCCCCGAGTAGGAGCCGTAGCTGGTGGTAGAGTCGCTGATCTGGCAGAAATAGCCCCACAGAGGGATCCCCTTGCGGCCTAGGTCTTGGTGCAGCATGGGCACTACGCAGATGGGAAAATCTCCGGCAATGCCACCGCCAATCTGGAAGAAGCCGACGGAGCACTCCGCTGAGGTGCGTGTGTACCAATCGGCCAGGTGGATCATGTACTCAATGCCCGTGCGGACGGTGTGGACATTGCGGATCTCACCGGTGATGCAGTGGGCAGCGTACATGTTGCCGGTGGTGGAGTCCTCCCAGCCCGGCACGTAGAGGGGCAAGTCAGCCTCCATGGCCGCGTAAACCCAGGAATCCCGCGGATTAATTTGGTAGTAGGGCTCCAGCCTGCCGCTGCGCAGGATGCGGTAGATGAACTCGTGCGGGAAGTAGCGCTCCCCCGCCTGGTCGGCAGCTATCCACTCTTCCAGCAGAGCTTTTTCTAGGCGCCGCATCGCCTCCTCTTCCGGGATGCAGGTATCCGTTACCCGGTTCATGTGCCGCTCCAGCAGCTCCTGCTCCTGCTGCGGGCTGAGATCCCGGTAGTTGGGCACCCGCTCGTAGAAGTCGTGGGCAATGAGGTTAAAGATGTCTTCCTCAAGGTTGGCGCCAGTGCAGGAGATGGCGTGCACCTTGCCCTGCCGAATCATCTCCGCCAGGGAAAGGCCCAGCTCCGCCGTGCTCATGGCACCCGCCAAGGTCACCATCATCTTGCCGCCCTTTTCCAAGTGGGCAGAGTAGCCCTTGGCCGCTTCTACCAGGGCGGCGGCGTTGAAGTGGCGAAAGTGATGCTCGATAAATTGGCTGACAGGGCCGCGGGTCACGGTTTGAGTTTCCGGCAATCTGGATTTGCTTTTGCAAAGCACAAGCTCTAATTTTACCAACTCTTGCTGCCGGTGAAACGGTGTCTCGGCAACACCACTGCGAGCAACCTCCCCAGGTGTCACTTCTCCGCGAGCCGACGGAAGAGGCATAGTTCTTTGCACTTGGGCTCGGGATTCTTTGCGCAAGATTTAGCCTTCTCTCAGCCCTGGTCGGAACCCATGTCAGAATGGTGGCGACAGTGTTCTCCAGGGTTGCTATTGGATCCATGCCTCCTGTCAGCACTGCCGAGCCGGCTGAGCCGGTTGCCGCAACTGCTGAGGCCGCTTCTCCAGAGCCAGTGCCTCCTGCCCCGGCCACCTCAGAGCCAGCCCAAGTGGAATCTCCCCTGGGATCCCTGCGGCGCTGGTGGGCGCGCTGGAAATACAAGCTGCGCCTGGAGACCCAGTTGCTCTTTGTGGCCACGCTGGTGGTCTCGCTGGTGGTGAGCAGCTTCACCTTCTGGGCCGTCAGCACCGTGCAGCAAGATGCCCGCTTTAACGAGGCCCGCTTTGGCCGGGATCTAGGGTTGCTATTGGCAGCCAATGTTGCTCCCCTCATTGCTGAAGAGCGCCTTGGTGAAGTGGCCCAACTGTCGCGGCAATACTTTGAGAGCACCAGCAGCATCCGCTATTTGCTCTACGCCGACCCCGAGGGGAACATCTACTACGGGATCCCGTTTTCCAACCAGGAGGTGAAAACCTCTCTCAGCCTTGCCCGTCGCATGCAACTGCCGGGCAACCGTCCGCCTGCTGAGGGCCAGCCCCTGGTGCGCGCCCATCTCACCCCTGCCGGGCGGGTGACGGACATTTTTGTTGGCATCTACCATCAGGGCCGCTTTTTGGGCACCCTGGCCCTGGGCATCAACCCCAACCCTGCCCTGGTGCGCTCTACGCAACTGGCGCGCGAGGTCTCGATTGGGGTGTTTTTGGCGGTGTGGGTTCTGGCCATCCTGGGAGCCGTGGTCAACGCTCTCACCATCACCTACCCCATCAAGGAGCTGGTCAAAGGCGTCCAGGAAATCACCAAGGGTAACTTCAAACAGCGCATCGACCTGCCCTTTGGGGGGGAGCTGGCCCAACTCATCGACAGCTTTAACAAGATGGCAGAGCGGCTGCAGAGCTACGAGGAGCAGAACATTGAGGAACTGGCTGCTGCCAAGGCTAAGCTGGAGACGCTGGTGTTTTCCATCGTCGATGCGGCCATCTTGCTGGATGCCGAGTTTCGGGTCCTGCTGCTCAACCCAGCTGCCTCGCGCATGTTTGGCTGGGAAGGCGAGCCTGTCCTGGGCAAACCCTTGCTGGAGCTCTTGCCCGAGGATCTGCGGCAGCAACTGGCCCGCCCGCTCACGCAAATTGCCCGCGGGGATCAAGAGGCAGAGGAAATTCGCGTCAACCTCACCAGCCCTACCAAGCGGGTTATCCGCATCCTGCTTTCGCCAGTGTCCGACCCGCGGCGGCAAAACCTCAAGGGGATTGTCATCACCGTGCAGGATATTACCCGCGAGGCAGAGCTCAACGAGGCCAAAGCCCAGTTCATCAGCAACATCAGCCACGAACTGCGCACTCCTCTATTTAGCATCAAGTCCTTCATCGAGACCCTCTACGAGTATGGCGAGCAAATGTCGCCGCAGGAGCGGCTGGACTACCTGGAAATTGCCAACCGCGAAACAGATCGCCTCACTCGTTTGGTCAATGACGTATTGGATTTGTCGCGCCTAGAGTCGGGCAAGCAGTATCACTTTGAGGCTGTTGACATCTCCGCCGTTATCGAGCAAACCCTGCGCACCCATCACCTGCAAGCCCGCGACAAGGGGATCCTGCTGCGCCAGTTTCTCGATCCGGATCTGCCGCCGGTGTGGGGCAACTACGATCTCCTCTTGCAGGTCATGACCAACCTCTTGAGCAATGCCATCAAGTTCACCCCCTCCGGAGGCACAGTGACGGTGCATGCCCACCTGGTGGTTCGGCCGGATGGAGCCCCACAGGCAGTGCGGGTGGCGGTGGCCGACACTGGCATTGGCATCGCCCCGGAGGATCAGGAGCGGATTTTCGAGCGCTTTTTCCGAGTGGAGAACCGGGTACATACCCTGGAGGGCACTGGCCTGGGCCTAGCCATCGTGCGCAACATCCTGGAGAAGCACCGAACCCGCATCTGCCTAGAAAGCAAGCTGGAACAGGGCTCCACCTTTTGGTTTGACCTGCACCTGTACACTGAGGAGGGCCCCTTGGAGTTTGAGGACCAGCCAGCCGAGACGGATCCCCCCAGTTGCCGCTGGCGGCAGTGACCTTGAGGAGCAAAAGGCTGGGGTTGGAATGGTCTACACTGGAGAAAATTTTAACTAGACGGTTTTGCCATGCCGCCGCGCTGGCCCCGCAAACCCTCCCGTCGGGATCCCGAGTTTCGCAAGCTGGATGACCGCTACACCTACGCAACTCATCTGGCTGGTTTTCTCTGCAGCGCCTCGGGGCTGGTGTTTTTCCAACAGCTGTATCGGGCCGATTGGCCGTGGCTGCTACCTCTGCTAGGCTGGTGGGGCCTAGGCTTGGGGATCCACAGCTTTTGGCTCTTTTTTGTGGCCCGCTACCCCGACGACCCAAGCTTTCGGGATCCCGCCAACGAAGACTCTGCAAGTTAGCTAGAGGCGGAGCGCTGCCGTTGTTGCCGCCGCGAAAGCAGGGGAGAGAGGTCGCTCTCGTCGTAGATCTCCCCCACCAGCTCCTCCAAGATGTCCTCCAGCGTGATGAGGCCACTGGTGCCGCCAAATTCATCCACCACAATCCCCAGGTGTTGGCGGGAGCGCAGCATCTCTTTAAGCAGTAGGCTGACGCGCTTGGTCTCGGGGACAAAAAAGGGCGGCGACATCGCCTTGGTTACCTCGACATTGCCTTCTTGCTCCAGGTGGCGCAGGGCCTGCTTGAGGTGGATGACGCCCACAATCTCGTCTTTGGATTCCCCTTGGACGGGGATGCGGGAGTAGCCTGTCTCCAGGCAGAGTTTCACCACATCCTGCAGCGTCTTATCGTGGGAGATGGTTTCCATTTTTACTCTAGGCTTGGCCACATCCCGGGCCCGCAGCCCATCTAAAGCTAGGGCACCGCGGAACAGACGCCGCTTCTGCCAGTCCAGCAGCCCCCGCTGCCCCAACACATCAATCAACAGTTCCAAATCCTTGAGAGAAGTAGTGGACGTCAAGGGAGAAAGCTCCAGGAGATGAAAAAGTCTGCCAACAAGCCACTCAAAGGCATGGGTCAAAGGGCGCAGCAGCACCGCTAGGGCATAGACAGGCCGCACCACCCAGCGGAAAACTGCCAGCGGATGGCTGACCGCCAAGGACTTGGGAGCCACTTCGCCTATCAAGAGCACCAGGATCGTGGTGGGCAGGGTGGCAACCAAGCCCCCCAGCGGGGATCCCAGCAGCTCGATGGAGATGGTTGTAGCCAGGGCAGCAATGCCAATGTTGACAAAGTTGTTCACCAGCAGCAAGCTCGTGATGAGCTGTGACCGCTGCTGTTGAACCAGCCGGTAGAACCCCTGCGGATCCCCCTTGTCCTCGATGAGGGACTCCAGGCGCAGGTTGTCCATGGCGGTAATGGCTGTCTCCGCACCGGAGCAAAACGCTGAGACAAGGAGTAAAACGGCAAGGAGAAGCAGACTACCCATAGCGTTCCCGACTACCCAGAGCCGGAGAGAAGGCGTTTGCGTTGGGGAGGCACTTCCTTTATCCCGCTACCTCACTTCGCGGCTTAGCCTTTTGCATCGGGCTGATCTGAGCCGGCCTTCTCCAAAAGCTGCCGGTACAACGTCACAATTTTGTTCTCCACCTCGGCCTGGCTTAGGTGATCCGTATCGATCACAATGGCATCGGGAGCAGGCCGCAAGGGCGCAATCTGACGCTCACTGTCGTAGCGATCCCGCTGCTCAAGCTGGGCTTTTAGTTCTTCCAAGGACACTACCTGCCCTTGCGCCTGCAGCTGATGTTGCCGACGCTGCGCCCGCTCTCCCAGCGAGGCCGTTAAGAAGACTTTTAGCTCAGCATCGGGAAAGACATGGGTACCAATATCGCGTCCTTCCAGAACGGCCCCTCCATCTCGACCTAGGAGGCGCTGCTGCTTCACCAACTCCTGTCGCACCCCTGGCACTGCCGCCACTTGGGAAACCCAGCGGGTTACTTCAGGAGAGCGAATGGCCTGGGTAATTTCTTGGCCATTGGCCCAGATGCGGGTTGGTTCGTCAGGCGAGGGGCCGCTTTGCAGCCTCAGTTGAGTTTGGGCAGCCAGTTGGGTGAGCTGCTCGGCGTCGTCCAACGGGATCCCCCGCTGCAGGGCTAGCCAGGTAATAGCCCGATACATGGCCCCTGTGTCCAGGTACAGCAACTGCAGCTGAGCGGCCACCGCTCGGGCCACACTGGACTTACCCGCTCCTGCAGGGCCGTCGATGGCAATCAGGGGACGGCGCCCCCTTTTTGGAGAAGGCAGCACAGCCCCCTCTTCCTTCTGAGGCGGCAAATCGCTTTTCTCCCTTGCCAAAAGTAAGTTGTCGATGAGGCGCGTTTGCCCGACGTAGGCTGCAATAGCTAGGAGCCCCTTGTCTTTTACTTCCGAGAGGGGTTGGAGGGTTTGCGGATCCACCAGCTCTAGGTATTGCAGGCGCAGCTCAGGGGTGTGCTCCAGCTCGGCACGCGCCGCCGCCAGGATCCCTTCAGCAGAGGAATCTCCGGCCTGCCAGTGCTCATAGCCCCGGCGCAAAGCGCGGTAGAGGCCCGCTGCCACCTGCCGTTCCTCTGCCGAGAGGTAGCGGTTGCGGGAACTGTAGGCCAGGCCGTCGGCCTCTCGAACGGTGGGGCAGGGGACAATGGTGGTGGGAATCTTCAGGTCTTGAACCAGCCGCTGGATGATGGCCAGTTGCTGGGCATCCTTTTGGCCAAAGTAAGCCCGCTGGGGCTGGACCAGGTTTAGCAGTTGTACCACAATGGTGGCTACCCCGCGGAAGTGACCTGGCCGGTGGGGAGCGCAGAGGGTTTGCAAGAGGGAGGGCGGGGGATCGACCCAAGTGCGATCTCTAGCAGATGCCGGGTCCGCTCCCATTTCTTGCAGGTCGGGGGCAAAAACCACATCCACGCCTGCGGCTTCACACAGAGCTCGATCTCCCTCCTCATCGCGGGGGTAGCGCTCCCAGTCCTCATTGGGGCCAAATTGCAGCGGGTTGACGAAAATACTGACCACCGTGTGGTCACACTCCTGGCGGCAGCGGCGAATCAAGCTAAGATGCCCCTCGTGCAGGGATCCCATCGTTGGCACCAAGCCAATGGTGGATCCCCGCCACTTGGCCACTTGCTCCCGCAACGCCGCCACCGTGCGCAGCCACTGCATGGCTTTGCCGCCTCACCCCCTTGGCCAGTTTCCTGGCTGCAGGCCAGGGCCAGTTGGCTGGACTGCCTGCCCCTTTACAGACCCATCTTATTGCTGCGCTGATACTGCCGGTAGGCCGACACAAACAAGCCTGCTAGGGTAACCAGAACCATCCCCAAGACGATCCCCAGCAAAATGGGCTCGATCACAAACCCCACCTCCTACTCCAAACCTAGATCATGATAAGCCATGCTCCAAAAACTGCCGAGTTGGCTTGTAGGTACCCGCTGGCCTTTGACTGCCGTGGCGTGTAGGCTGAGGATCCCCCGGCCATGATGGCCTCTAACTCTTCTTGCTCTCCCAGCTTGAAGGAGCGCCTGTCTAACCTGGAAGGACACCTACGTCCTTTGGCAGAAAAGGCTGTGCCTCTGCTGGTGGCAGACTCGGATCCGCTGCAGGTGTGGGCTTTGGTTTTGGCCTGCCAGCGCTTGGGGATCCCCCTCTTCTTGGCCAATCCCCGCTGGGGAGAACGGGAGTGGAGCCAGGCTTTGGCTGGCCTGGGATCCGCTTGGCGCTGGCGGCAAGGGCAGTTGCAGGGGGATCCCACCTCCTCCACCTCCCCTCTGGGGCACTGGCAGCGGATCTTGCCCAGCGCTGATTGGCCAGTGATTGGGATCCCTACTGGTGGCTCCAGCGGCCAGGTGAGATGGGCGGTACACTCCTGGCGTACCCTCAGCGCCTCCGCCAGAGCCCACCAACAGCACTTTGGCGTGGAGTGTGTCCATAGCTATTGCATGCTGCCCTTGTACCACGTCAGCGGCCTCATGCAGGCTGTTCGCTCCTGGCTGAGCAACGGGCAGTGGATTGTCTGGGATTGGAAACGCCAGCAGCAAGCCGAGGCCTGGGATCCGCCTTTGCCGGGTAGCTTCCTGTCCCTGGTGCCCACCCAGTTGCAACGGCTGCTACTGGATGCCCGGCCGAGAGTGCTGGAAAGCCTGCGCCAATTCCAGGCCATTTTGGTTGGCGGCGGCCCTACCTGGCCCAGCTTGCGACAACAGGCCCGGCAGTTGTACCTGCCCCTGGCCCTCACCTACGGCATGACCGAAACCGCCTCCCAGGTATGTACGCTGCTGCCGCAAGCCTTCTTACAAGGGAGCGACAGCTTGGGTCGACCCCTACCCCATGCCCGCCTGGAGATCCGGGGCGAAGCCGGGGATCCCCTACCCGTCCAGACAGTGGGCTCTATCCACGTCTGGGCCGAATCCCTGGCCCTAGGCTACTACCCCTTGGCGGGGGAGGCTGAGGGCCTGGGCAAGTGGCAACAGCAGGGTTTGGCCCCTGGGGATTGGGGCTACCTCGACTCCCAAGGTCACCTCCACTGGCTGGGCCGCGCCGACGACCTAATCCTAACGGGAGGGGAAAAAGTGATGGCGGCTGAGGTGGAAGGGGAAATCCGCGCCAGCGGCTGGGTGGAAGATGTCTGTGTGCTGGGCCTGCCTGACCAGGAGTGGGGACAGCAGCTGGTGGCCGTGGCTGTGCCCAAGGTTGGGATCCCTCTGACCGCCGACGAGCTGGAGGAACACCTAAAGCGGCACCTCGCGCAACAACTAAGCCCCTTCAAACACCCCAAGCGGTGGCTATGGTGTAGCGGGATCCCGCGCAACCCTCAGGGCAAGGTCAACCGCCAACAACTCCGGCAGTGGGCAGCTCAGACGTTGGGGATCCCAACGCAGGCAAGTTAGCGGGATCCCTCCCGAATGCCCAGACGGGCTAAATCTCGCTTGATTTCAAAGGCCAATTCTCGGTTGTGCGGCTCCGTGGCCAAAGCTTTTCTCAAGTAGGCTTCCGCCTGCTGATAGCGCCCCTCGTAGATCAAATGGTTGCCGAAGCGCTGGTAGGCCAACGCCAAGATGTGGATGGCCTCGCTGGAGTTGGGAAACCGTTTCAGCAGCGCCTCCGCCTGGGCCACCGCCGTGGGCAACTTCCGCTCCCGCCAGGCTGCCTTGACGCGGGCAATCCCCTCCTTGAGCCCTTCCGGATTGGGCTGCTCTGCCGATGAGGGGCCTATGCTGCGAATGACCACCCGCCTTTCGCCGGCAGCAGGAGAGCTGGGTGGAGATTGACGTTGTGCAGATTGACGTTGTGCATCGTAGCGCCGCCGCTGCTCAGGGTCGCTCAGCACTTGGTAGGCTTGGAGGATTTGTTGGAAACGCTCTCGGGATCCCTCCCCTGCCACATCAGGGTGAAACTGCCGCGCCAACCGTCGAAACGCCTGTTTAATCTCTTCAATGTCCGCTGCAGGAGATAGGTTCAGGATCGCGTAGTAATCCATAAACGGTGGCGCAACTAAGGGATCGGGAAAAGACCTGGCCAAAAACCAGCTCTAGTCTATCGCTGCGGCCCCGGCTTGACCAAGGGATCCCACCAAGCGCTTGGTTCTCCCGCTTCCCTCAGCAGCAGGGATCCAGTGTTAGACTTTGCCCAAGTTGTTTGGAGCCTCCATTCCGGCCTATCGAGGATCCCTTCCTGTTGCCCAACTTCATTGCAACTTGGCTTTTTTATTTCTATCTGTTATGAGTGAAGCGCTTCATCAAGCTCTTGCCAATCGAGATCTACAATTATTGGCCCATTTGCAGCGGGGGGAAGATGTGAATGCTGTCGATGCTCAGGGAATGACTTTGCTTCATAAAGCGACACTCCTTGGCGATTTGGAACTGTTGGATTTGCTCTTGGCCCATGGCGCTTCTGTCCACGCTCTGGATCCTACAGGGGCAACTCCACTCCATTTGGCTGCCGCCAGCGGCCAGGTGGAAGTGGTGGAGCGGCTTCTGAAAGCAGGCAGCGATATCAACTTGCCAGACCGCCATGGGTACACTCCTCTGCATCGGGCTGTCTTGGCCGATCGAGCAGAAGTCATCAGCCTGCTGATCCAACAAGGAGCAGACGTCTGTAGGGTTCTTCACTGGGCTGTGGCCACGGGTCGGAAAAGTGCTCTGGCCCGCCTACTTTCTAAAGGAGCCCCTGTGGATGCAGTCGACGAAGCAGGGCGAACCCCTTTACACGAGGCAGCGGCCCAAGGACATCTAGGTATTGCTCGCTTTCTGATCCTGTACGGGGCTAACGTCAATGCCCGCAGCCGCTTTGGAGCAACGCCCCTGCACTGGGCTGCCTGGGGAGGACATGTCCCGATGCTGGAGCTTTTGCTGGAGCATGGGGCCGAACTAAACCCTCGCAATCAGGATGGATACACTCCCTTAGCCTATGCGCAAAAACGCCAGCACAGGCTAGCTGTCCAGTGGCTACAGGAACGAGGTGCAACTCTCTGAACTTCTCCCACCCCCCCCCAATCCCCTCAAAAAACCCTGCCCCTGTTAACAGCCTAGAACCTCGACCAGGAGGAAAGGGATCCCTTGGCTGGTTCCGCCGGTGCGGGATCCCCTGCTTCGCCCAAGACAAGAGAGGAAGACGAACACCCAACTGGGTGACAGCATAGCACTATTGAGATTAAATTGCAATATCTTACCCAGCTAGCTGGGGGTCTCCTTGATAAAGACTTGCATCAGCACGGGAGGTTCTGGTAGAGTTCCTGCCTAGAGGGTAGTTGGCAAAGATTTGCAGCTAGATCTCCGCCGGAGAAGAGGCTTAGAGTGGCAGGTATGGAAGGGCAGCAAGTTCAGGCAGACGTATGGTGTCGGCCCTTGGGACAACTGGCGCCTCAGTGGTGGCTGGGATGGAGTCCTGAGCAGGGCTTTCGGCTCTACCGCAAAGAGTTTCTGCCTTCTCCTTGTGCTTTGCGGATTAGCTACCGAGAGCAAGACGGCTGGCTGGATGTGTATCTGGGGGAAGCCGAGCAGCATCCCCAGCGGCGGTGCAGCCTCTTAGAGGCAACAGCGCGGGTGGCTTTGCACTACTTGCCAGAGGATTTGCCCCAGGTTCGCCTTCTTCAGTGCCCGCATGAGCGCATTCCTCTGCGGCTTTGGCAGCGGCTAACGCAGCAGCATAGCTGAGAACAGTTCAGAATTTGGGTAGCTCCGCGGGCTCTCCTCTAGTCCTTGATTCACTGGACAATCAGCCACTTTGTGGCGTGACCAACCTCCTGCCTTGACGGAGATGGGCTGAGCTAGTAGGCTTGCGAGTACATCTTTTCTGGTAGGCACTTTGCCTAGGC